>NZ_SCOY01000046.1:0-34309 GCF_005503035.1 Rhodococcus sp. Q | reverse complement strand
GCCCGCTGGACGGGGGCATCCGGAGTCGTCGCGGCAGCAGTCGGGGTCGGCAGCGTGGTTCCGGGCGCAGGGTGGACGCCGGATCCCACCGGCACCATCGTCAGCACTCCCGTCGTCAGATCGACCACGGCGACGGTGCCCATCGGACCGGCCGCCGGTCGCACCTCCATCACCCGGTCGACGTTGAATCCGGGCCAGGGCACCGCGTCCGGATCCACCGATTCGTCGGACACGGGTGCATCCAGCGGGTCGCCGTATTCGCATCGGACCTTCGGTTCGCCGTACTCGTCGATGAGGACGATGGTGCCCGATTCGAGAACGGCGTCGTGTCGCCGAGCGCGGCCGTCGTCGTAGCCGTAGCTGGTCACGCGGGTGTCCGCACGCAGCAGTACGGGCGTCAGCGATTCGACGAACCCGCGCACGTCGCTGACGCCCTGAACCCTGGCCCAGGCATTCAACTTCGCGGGATCACCCTCGAGTGTCCCGACCAGGCGCGCGGTGTCGCAGAGGGGACGCTCCAGGCTTCCGCCGTAGAGGCCGCCGCGGTCACCGGTGACGACGGGTGTCGATTCGCCCGGCAGTGCGGTGTCCGGTGGCCCGCTGGGCACGAGTACCGGGGTTTGTGCCGGCAGAAGTCGGTCCGTCCACGGTTGGTCGCCCGATGACGTGGTGGCGACGAGGGCAACCTCCTGCGGGGCGGAGCTCCGCGAGCATCCCGCCGCGAGTGCCAGAGTCACACAACCGGCCACCACCAATCCAACCGACCACACGCGGTGTGTGCCGGTCGCTCCGGTGCGACGTCGGGCTCGATCCGCAGCCCGCCCGCCGTTGTCGGGGGCCACTCGGTCATCGTAGGCCCGCGGGCGCCGCGACGCGCATCGCGCGGACTCAGTGCGCGGCGCTCGGTTCGAGAGTGTCGTCGACCTCGTCGGTCGAGGCGGGGGAGCGGCCCGGAATGAAGCACGCGATCAGCAGGGCGACCAGCGCGGCCCCGCCGCCGATCAGGAAGGTCGCGAGGAAGGCGCCCTCCGTGGGAACGTCGACCGGTCCGAGCGGCTTGGTGTTGCCGGTCAGGACGATGGTCATGACCGCAGCGGCGAGCGAGGTACCGACCAGGCGCATCAGTGAGTTCAGGCCGTTGGCGGCACCGGTCTCGTGCAGGGGCACGGCCCCCATGATCAGTGCGGGCATCGCTGCGTACGCGATCCCGATTCCCGCGCCGATGACGGTGGAGACCAGTGTGAGTTGCCAGAGCTCCTGCATCGCGATCGCGCCGAGCAGGTATCCGGCGGCGATCACGAGGGTGCCGACCATGAGTGTGATGCGCGGGCCGTGGCGTCCCGTGATCCGGGCCGATACGGGGGAGAGCAGCATCATCACGATTCCGCCGGGGGCCATGACGAGACCCGCGGTCACCATCGACTGGCCGAGGCCGTAGCCGGTTTCCGGTGGGGCCTGCAGCAACTGGGGGACCGTGAGCGCCATCGCGTACATCGCGAAGCCGACGAGGATCGACGCCGTGTTCGTCAGCAGCACCGTGCGTGACGCCGACACCCGCAGGTCGACGAGCGGCTCGGGGGTGCGCAGTTCGGCGAGGCCCCACAGTACGAAGAGCACGAGGGACGCGCTGCCGATTCCGAGGGTGAGGGGACTCGTCCAGCCCCAGCCGGAGCCCTGGGTCAGCGTTAGCAGCAGCAGGACGAGGGCTGCCGCGAGACCGACGGCACCGGGCACGTCGAACCGTCCCGGTCGGCGCACCGTCGACTCCGGAACGGCCACGACGATGGCCACGGCGACGAGGCTGCCGAGCACGGCGGCCGCCCAGAACAGCGCATGCCAGCTGTAGTTCTGGGCCGTCCAGGCGGCGAGTGGCAGTCCGACGGCTCCGCCGACGCCCATCGTCGAACTCATCACGGAAATCGCCGAGGCGACCTTCTCCTTGGGCACCTCGTCGCGGAGGATGCTGATGCCGAGCGGAATCGCTCCCGTCGCCGCACCCTGCAGTGCACGTCCGATGATGACGGGTACGACGGTGCTGCTCAGTGCGCACACCACGGATCCGACGACCAGAAAACCCATGGACACCAGGATCATTCGGCGCTTGCCGATCATGTCTCCGAGGCGACCGGAGATGGGGGTGACGACGGCGGCTGCGAGCAGTGTGGATGTCACCACCCACGACGCGGTCGACGCCGATGTGCCGAGGATGGTCGGCAGCGTGTGGACGAGGGGGACGACGAGGGTCTGCATCAGCGACACGACGATGCCCGCGAAGGCGAGGGCGGGAAGCATCAGCCGGGCCGCGCGGGTGTCGTCGGCAGTCACGGCGATCTCCTCAAGGCAGGTCGGGTGCAGGCCGGTCGGTCTGCGTGATGACGGGTCAGGATCGTGTGCACGATACACAGGGCGTGTATCGTGCACCACTTCGCCTGCGGCGGCAGCGGAACCGCTCGAATCCCGCCGTGCCCCTGCTCTTGTACGGTGACGTCGGCCGAGATTCGGCCCGATACGTCACCGAACTGGGAGTGTGCAGGGATGGGCATCAACGACGGACGCGTGGTCATCGTCACCGGAGCAGCCGGAGGCATCGGGCGCCAGCACGCGCTGGAATTCGCCAGGCAGGGCGCGAAGGTCGTCGTCAACGACCTCGGTCCGGCCGAGGACGTGGTCGAGGAGATCAAGGCCCTCGGTGGCGAGGCCGTCGCGAACAAGGACGACATCTCCGACTTCGACGGAGCGGGCCGGCTGGTACGCACCGCGATCGAGGAGTTCGGCACGCTGCACGTGCTCGTCAACAACGCGGGCATCCTGCGGGACAAGATGTTCGTGAACATGACCGTTGACCAGTGGGACGACGTCATGCGCGTGCACCTTCGCGGCACGTTCGCGCCCTCGCAGCACGCCGCGTCGTACTGGCGGGAACAGCACAAGGCCGGCACGCCCGTTGCGCATCCGCGGATCATCAACACGTCGTCGCCGTCCGGGCTGTACGGAAACCTCGGCCAGACGAACTACGGTGCCGCGAAGGCGGGCATCGCCGCGTTCACCGTCATCCTCGCCGACGAACTGGCTCGCCTCGGTGTCACGGTCAACGCGATCGCCCCGACCGCGCTCACCCAGATGACGGCCGGGCTGGACGGATTCGTCGCGGCGGCCGAAGCGGAGAAGGCCCGCACGGGGTTCGACGCGGCCGCTCCGGAGAACATCTCGCCGACCGTCGTGTGGCTCGGCTCGCCGGAGTCCGAGGGTGTCACCGGCCGGGTGTTCAACGTCCACGGTGGTTCGATCAGCGTCGCCGAGACCTGGGTTGCCGGTCCGAGTGTCTCGAAGGACGCCCGCTGGGATCCGGCGGAGCTCGGTGAGGTCATCCCCGCCCTCGTTGCGCAGGCCCGCCCCAACTCGACGATGGCAGGCACGACCCGCTCCTGACGGAAGCGCCGGACGGGGTTCCGCGATCGCCGGAATCCCGTCCGGTCCCGCCGGTTCAGCCCTCGCTGCGTCCGAGGAGGTCGAGGGCGAACTCCGCGTACTCCGTTGCGATCTGTTCGGGTGTCGACGGGCCGTCCGACCGGAACCACTGCGGCAGCGACGTGCACATCGTCGCGATGGCTCGACCGGCATCGTGTGGATGCCGTGTGGAGAGGTCGCCGTCCCGCACCGCGGCATCGATCTGCTCGTCGAGCAGGTACTGGATCTGATTGCGGGAAACCGTAATTCGCGTTCGATCGGGTTCCTCGACGCTGCGCATCTCGCTCGCCCCGATGAACGCGAGCTTGCGACGGTGCGTGTGGTAGAGCGCGAGTGCCTCCACGATCAGGGCCACCCGCCGCACAGCCGTTGCGCCTTCGTCGCGGGCGGCTCGTATCCGCCAGTGCAACTCGTCCATGGTGAGATCGAGCGCGCGGACCAACAGTGCCTGCTTGTCCCGGTAGTGGTGGTAGACCCCGGGGACACTCATTCCGGCCCGCCCGGCCAGTGCGCGGACGGTGGCGCCGTGGTAGCCGGTCTCGACGAACGCGTCGATCGCCGCGGCCAGAACCGGATCGACCTCCAGTGGTGGGAAGTCGCGCCAGTGCACTCCTGTCGAGGTGATGTCCGGGGCGTCGTGGGGCTCCCGTGGCGCGGCGGACCTCGGCACACCGCTGCTCCTGTGGTGCGACGGCATCGGCTCGTGGTGGTCGCCGAGCAGTCGGCCCGCGGTGGTGCCGACCGCCTCGGCGATGGCGCGAATACGTTCGACGCTGACCCCGGTCCTGCCGTTCTCTATCGCGCTGACCGTTGCCGGACTGACGTCGAGGCGCCGCGCCAGCTCGCGCACCGTCAGGTCCGCATCGAGCCGCGCGGCCCTGATCGCCGCCGGTGTGTCCTGCTTGTCGTCCACCGATCTCCCTCTCGTCGGCGCCGGGCTCGCCCGTCGTGTGCGAGGCCGCGTCCGGAACGTGTTCAGTATAACTGAACACGTCGGTGAGATCAGGGAATCTGAACGTCGATGATCGCGCCTGGCCGTGTGGGGATATTGCCACTACTACCAGTGTTGACCCGATTGACGCGCCTGTGGCACCCTGGCGTGCAGGCCGAGCGATCGCTCGGACGACGCGACCGAGGAGAGTTTCCGTGGCGATCGACCTGACCTATTCGCCCGACGTGGAGTCGCTGATCGAGCGGACCCGTGCGTTCACCCGGGACCACGTGCTGCCGATCGAGGACGAGCACGGAGGCGACATCGCCGTCGCAGGCGGCGACGAGATCCGGGTGAAGCTGCAGCAGGCGGCGAAGGACGCGGGCGTGTTCGCGCCGCACGCGCCGGTCGAGTACGGCGGCCACGGACTGAACATGTCCGACCGCGCCCCCGTGTTCGAGGAGGCCGGGTACTCGCTGTTCGGCCCGACCGCGCTCAACATCGCTGCCCCGGACGAGGGCAACGTCCACATGCTCGCGCACATCGCGAACCCGGAGCAGAAGGAGCAGTACCTCGCGCCCCTCGCCCACGGCGACGTGCGGTCGGCATTCGCGATGACCGAACCGGCGCCCGGCGCGGGAGCTGATCCGTCGGCGCTGACCACGCGTGCCGTCAAGGCCGACGGCGGCTGGCGGATCAGTGGGCACAAGTGGTTCATCACCGGTGCCGACGGAGCGGGGTTCTTCATCATCTTCGCCCGCACCGCGGGCGAGCCCGGCGACCGCGGCGGCGCGACGATGTTCCTCACGCCCGCGGACGCGCCCGGAATCCGGGTCGGGCGGCACATCGACACGCTCGACAAGTCCATGATCGGCGGGCACTGCGAGGTGTTCTTCGAGGACCTGCTGGTTCCGGACTCCGCGGTGCTCGGCGAGGTGGACCGCGGCTTCGAGTACGCGCAGGTGCGCCTCGGACCCGCTCGCATGACGCACGTGATGCGCTGGCTCGGTGCCGCTCGACGTGGGCACGACATCGCGGTCGACTACGTCGCGAAGCGTGAGGCGTTCGGTGGCAAGCTCGGTGACCTCGGCATGGTGCAGCAGATGGTCGCCGACAACGAGATCGACATCGCCGCTACGCGTGCGCTGCTGACCCGCGCGTGCTGGGAGCTGGATCAGGGCGACAAGGCAGCCAACTCGACGGCCATCGCCAAGACCTTCGCCGCGGAGGCCATCTTCCGGATCGTCGACCGCAGCGTCCAGATGTGCGGTGGCATGGGTGTCTCCGGCGACCTGCCGCTGGCGCGACTGTCCCGTGAGGTTCGCCCGTTCCGGGTGTACGACGGCCCGTCCGAGGTGCATCGCTGGGCGCTGGCCAAGCGCGTCGTCGGTGCGGCCAAGCGTGCACAGAAGGAGTCCTGATGAGCCTTCCCGGTATGGATGTCGCGGCACTGCGCCGGTTCCTGGTCGACAGTGGCGTCGACGTCGCCGGTGATCTGACGGTCGAGTTGGTCAGCGGTGGGCGCTCGAATCTGACGTTCAAGGCATCCGATGCGACGCACACCTGGATCGTGCGACGGCCTCCGACCAGTGGTCTGACGCCGTCGGCGCACGACATGGCGCGCGAGTTCCGCGTGACCAGCGCGCTGCAGGACTCGGCGGTGCCGGTGGCTAGGACCGTCGCGTTCGACGAGGAGGGCGCGGCACTCGGTGCACAGATGACTGTCGTCGAGTTCGTGGACGGTCGGGTCGTGCGTGACCAGGCCGACCTCGCCGCCCTGTCCGACACCGAAGTTCGCGACTCGACCCATGCACTCGTCCGGGTGCTGGCGGACCTGCACTCCGTGGACTACCGGGCCGCCGGGCTCGGCGAGTTCGGCAGGCCCGACGGGTTCGTGACGCGTCAGGTGAAGCTGTGGGCGGGCCAGTGGGATCGGGTGAAGACCCGCGAGTTGCCCGACGTCGCACGGCTGCATGCGCGCCTCGCCGAGTCCATCCCGGAGTCGTCCGCGGCGTCGATCGTGCACGGCGACTTCAGGATCGACAACACGATCCTCGATGCACGCGATCCGTCCACGGTGCGCGCGGTGGTGGACTGGGAGATGTCCACGCTCGGCGACCCGCTGACCGACGCCGCGCTCATGTGCGTGTACCGCACCCCGGTCTTCGATCTGGTCCTGGGTTCGGAGGCGGCGTGGACCAGTCCGCGGCTGCCGTCCCCGGACGAGCTCGCTCAGACGTACGCGACGGCGTCGGGCCGCGATCTCGGCGACTGGAACTTCTACCTGGCGTTGGCGAACTTCAAGCTCGGCGTGATCGGTGAGGGCATCACGCATCGGGCGCGGCAGGGGTCGGATGCGGGTAGCGGCGCCGAGCGGGCCGCGGAGGCCACCGGCGAATTCATGGCAGCGGGCCTGCGGGTCCTGACGGGAGCATCGGCATGAGCGAGAAGAGTGCACTGGTCACCGGGGCGTCCCGGGGAATCGGGTTCGGTATTGCGAACAGTCTTGCAGCGCAGGGTTGTTCGCTCACCATTTCGGCGCGGGACGAGCAGCGTCTCACCGAGGTCGCGGACACGCTCAAAGCGGCGGGGGCGCCCCGCGTGGTCGCCGTTGCGGGTGATCTCGCCGATCCGGATGCCGTCGGCGTTCTCACCGAGCGTCACGCCGCGGAGTTCGGTGCGATGGACGCACTGATCGTCAACGCGGGCGTCGGAACGGCGGGCGCGATCGGGGACTTCCCCATGCGGCGTTTCGACAAGACCCTCGCCGTGAACCTGCGCGCGCCGGTGCTGCTGCTGCAGCAGTGCCTGCCGCTGTTGCGTGCCGCTGCCACGGCGAATCCCGGTCGGGGCGCGAAGGTCGTCGCACTGTCGTCGATCACCGGGGTGTACTCGGAAGCGCAGCTCGGCGTGTACGGCGCGACGAAGGCCGCCCTGATCTCACTGGTGTCGACGTTCAACACCGAGGAGTCCGGGAACGGCGTGACGGCGACGGCGATCTCGCCGGCGTACGTCGACACCGACATGAGTGCGTGGATCCATGACAAGATCCCGGCCGAGGAGATGATCGAGGTCGGTGACATCGTCGAACTGGTCG
Organism: Rhodococcus sp. Q; assembly: GCF_005503035.1. Lineage (NCBI taxonomy): Bacteria > Bacillati > Actinomycetota > Actinomycetes > Mycobacteriales > Nocardiaceae > Rhodococcus > Rhodococcus sp. Q. The sequence continues at coordinate 26,813 of NZ_SCOY01000046.1, read as the reverse complement.
ATTCACTGCTCCGGTTGTCGTCGAAGGCGGTCGTTCCGAACATCGTGGTGACGCGGTCCGGAACGGACGGTCTGCGTGCCTGATCGGACGGCCACTCGGTAGTCGGCAAATATCCAGACAACCCCAGATTGATTAGACCAGGTCACAGACTGTGACCTGGTCACAATCATTTTGTGATCTTGCCTCCGGCGGTTGGGTGCCGCGCCCGCAGGGCGCCGACCTGGGGAAATCGCTCCCGGTCGCGCCCGGTGCAGGCCCGGAGGAATGCCGCCTGTTCGTTCGAACAGTTCGAAGTTGGACGCTTGTCGAAGGAAGTCACCAAACCGCCTCGCCGCACGTGGTCAACGCGGTAAGTTGCCTCGTGCGACGGGTGGCAACCGCTCCCGTCGTGGTCGGTAAGGCCGCCGTGGTCGGCGGGATGATTGTCTTTCGGGAGGGCGATCTGTGAGCACACAATGGAGCGACGGACACCGTGTGCTGTGTTCCACCACCTTCGCACATGTTGGTCGCGCGGCGGGTCTTCGTTTTGGGCGGTCGAGTTCGGGGTTTGCGCTGTCGAGTCGGGTATGGGGGCCCAGTCAGGCCCGCTGACAGTTGATCTCGCGCCCTCGGCGCACGCCTTCAGCCGCACGTGAGCGGCCTTCTATTGACGAATTCCATTTCGGTCTGCCGTGTCTTCCGTAGTGCGGTCCATGTGCACTGCACACGAGTCTGCAGGGCCGAGATGTTTGTGGAACTTGTGAAGTGTTCCGGAATCAGGGGTATCAGTTGACCGCCATCGACGGATTCGACAGCACGGACTTCGACAGCACGGTTCAGGCCGAGGGTGTCGAACTGGTGGACATCTTTCCGCTCTCGCCCGCGCAGCTCGGTATGTGGTACGCGCAGCACGTCGACCCCGAGGTTCCGATCAACATCGCGCAGTACGTCGACCTGCGCGGACCGGTGAACATTGCGGTGCTCGAGCAGGCGTGCATCATCGCCTCGCAGGAGATCGAAACCGGCTACCTCCGCCTGACCGAGATCGACGGTGTTCCGCATCAGGTCGTCGACCGGACCATCGTCGACCACCTCCCGGTCGTCGACATGCGCGGCGAGTCCGACCCAGCCCAGGCCGCCCTCGGCTGGATGCGCGCCGACTTCTCCGCTCCCGTCGACCTGCTCGAGGACCGGCTCATCGTCGGTGCGGCCATTCGTATCGAGGACAACCGCTACTTCTGGTACGCGCGGGTTCACCACATCGCACTCGACGGGTTCGGTGCGATGACCTATATGAATCGGGTTGCGGAGGTCTACGACGCGCTCCTCGAGGACCAGGACATTCGCCCCGGCAAGGTGTGGACGCTGCGCAACCTCTACGAGTCGGAGATGGCGTACCGGGACTCCACGCGTTTCGCATCGGACCGCGACTACTGGGCCGAGCAGGTCGAGGGGATGGAGGAGGGCACCAGCCTGGTGTCCCGCACCGCGCCGCCGGCGATCAACAGCGGTATCGCCACCGCGGCGCTGTCCCCGGAGTCGGAGGCGGCGCTCGACGAGGCGGTCCGCCGGTTCAACTCGTCGGCGTCCGGGATGCTCATCGCGGCCTTCGCGGCGTATCTCGCCCAGTCCACGGGCAACGAAGACGTCATTCTCAGCCTTCCTGTCACCGCGCGGACCACCGCCATCATGCGCAACTCGGGCGGCATGCTCTCGAACGTGGTGCCGCTGCGGCTGCGGATCACCGCAGACACAACCGTGGCCGGACTGCTCGCGGCGGTACAGGCCGCCGTCACCGGCGCACTGCGTCACCAGCGGTACCGCCACGAGGACATCCGGCGCGATTCGTCGGCCTCGAACATGCAGCGCGATCTGCTCGGTCCGCTGGTGAACATCATGCTCTTCCACGAGGAAATTTCACTCGGTCCCGTGGTCGGCGAGTACAACATCCTCTCGACGGGCATCGTCGAGGACCTGGCCGTGAACTTCTATCAGAGTGTCGCCGGCACCCGGACGCACGTCGACTTCGAGACCAACCCCAACCTGTACACCGAACGCGAAGCGCACGAGCATCATTCGCGGTTCATTGCCTTCTTCGAGAAGTTCGTCGCCGCGCAGGCCGACGCCCGGGTCTGGGACTTGCCTCTGCTGCGTGCCGGCGAGCGTGAACTGGTGGTGCAGGCGTGGAACGCCACCGACCGAGAGGTGCCGGAGGCGACGTTGGTGTCGCTGTTCGGCGATCAGGTCGATCGGGCGCCGGACGCGGTGGCGTTGTCGTTCGAGGGGGTGTCACTGTCGTACGGCGAGTTCGCCTCTCGGGTGAATGGCCTTGCGCGGCATCTGATTTCGCTCGGTGTGGGGCCGGAGTCCATGGTGGCGGTCGCGATGCGGCGGTCGGTCGAGATGATGGTCGCGATCTATGCGGTGCAGGCGGCCGGTGGGGCGTACGTGCCGGTCGATCCGGATCAGCCGGCCGATCGGGTCGGGCACATTCTGGAGTCGGCGGATCCGGTGTGTGTGTTGACGACGGTGCGGGACGGTTTCGCGGGCGCAGGGGACAGGTCTGTCCTCTGCGTTGACGAGCTGGATCTGGCGGGGTTCGACGATGCGCCGGTGTCGGACGTGGAGCGGGTCCGGCCGTTGCGCCCGGAGAACACGGCGTACGTGATCTTCACGTCGGGGTCGACGGGGAAGCCGAAGGGCGTGGCGGTCTCGCACCGCTCCGTGGTCAACCGGCTCGTGTGGGCGCAGGCGGAGTACGGGTTCACCTCGGCGGATGTGGTGTTGCAGAAGACGCCGGTGACGTTCGACGTGTCGGTGTGGGAGCTGTTCGCGCCGTTGCAGGTCGGTGCCCGGTTGGTGGTGGCGGCGCCGGACGGGCATCGGGATCCGGAGTATCTGGCGCGGGTGATCGCCGAGGAGTCGGTGACGTCGGTGCACTTTGTGCCGTCGATGTTGTCGGTGTTCGTGGCGGAACCTGCGGCGGCGCTCTGCTCGAGTGTGGAGCGGGTGTTCTGCTCGGGTGAGGGCTTGCCGGTCGCGACGGCCGCGGCGGTACGCGGCTTGTGGCCGTCGGCGCGGGTCCACAACCTGTACGGGCCGACCGAGGCCGCAGTCGAGGTGACGTTCCACGAGGTGACCTCGGCGGACATCAGCGTGGTACCGATGGGGTCTCCGGTGTGGAACACGCAGGTGTTCGTGCTGGATTCCTGGTTGCGGCCGGTGCCGGTGGGTGTGCCCGGTGAGTTGTACCTGTCGGGCGTGCAGTTGGCTCGTGGGTATCACGGCCGGGTGGATCTGACTGCGGATCGGTTCGTGGCGAACCCGTTCCGGTCGAGTGAGCGGATGTACCGGACCGGCGATCTGGTGGTGTGGACGGCGTCGGGTGAGTTGGAGTACCTGGGGCGCACGGACTTCCAGGTGAAGCTGCGTGGTCAGCGGATCGAGCTGGGTGAGATCGAGGCGGCGTTGGTTGCCGATGCGCGGGTCGCGCAGTCGGTGGCCGTGGTGCGGTCGGATACAGGTTCGGATCATCTGGTGGCGTATGTCGTTGCGGCGCCGGGCGTTGTGGTCGAGGGCGAGGTTTTGCGGTCCGGGCTGGGGTCGGTACTGCCGGCGTACATGGTGCCGTCGGCGGTGATGGTGCTCGAGGCATTCCCGTTGAATGCGTCGGGCAAGTTGGATCGCAAGGCGCTTCCGGTTCCGGTGATCGAATCGAACACCGCCAACTACCGGGCGCCTCGCACCCTGTCCGAGGAGATGGTGGCAGGGGTGTTCGCGGACGTTCTCGGCCTCGACCGTGTCGGCGCCGAGGACAGCTTCTTCGAACTCGGCGGCGACTCGCTGATTGCCAACCAGGTCGTGTCCAGGATCGGTGCGGCGTTCGGGATTCGGCTGGGCGTGCGGGCACTGTTCGAGGCGCCGACGGTGTCCGGCCTCGCGGCCAGGATCGAGTCGCACGCGGGAACCCGCGAGAGCAGCCTCGAGTTGGTGGCGGGTCCGCGGCCCGAGTTCGTTCCGCTGTCCCTTGCCCAGCAGCGCATGTGGTTCCTCAACCAGCTCGACCCGGCGGCCGGTACGTACAACCTGCCGTTCGTGGTGCGCATGTCGGGGCAGGTGGACGGCGGGGCGCTCATGGCGGCGCTGACCGATGTACTCGAACGGCACGAGGCCCTGCGCACGGTGTTCCCGGACTCGTCGAGTGGGCCACGGCAGGTCGTTGTGCCGGTGGACGACGCCGCTCGAATCGATCCGGTCGAGCGCGTCACCGACGAGGAGCTCATGGTGCGCCTCGCCGACTTCGCTCGCGGCGGCTTCGACGTGACCACGGAGGTCCCGATTCGGATCCGTGTGTTCGAGGTGACCGATCCGACGGGTGGCTCCGTCGTCCCCGGCGAGATCGCAGTCGGGATTGTCGTGCACCACATCGCAGCGGACGGCGTCTCGCTGGCGGTGCTCGCCCGAGACGTGGTGGCCGCCTACACCGCGAGGCACCGGGGTGAGGCGCCGGCGTGGCGCCCGTTGGCTGTCCAGTATGCCGACTACACGCTCTGGCAACGCGAGCGTCTTGGGGTCGATGGCGAACAGAATTCGTTGTCCGCCAAGCAGATCGAGTTCTGGCGGTCGGAACTGGCAGGGCTGCCCGACCAGCTGGCACTGCCGACGGACCGGCCGCGTCCGGCGATGCAGTCCTTCAACGGTGGGCGGCTGCGTTTCGAGATCCCGGCGCACACGCACCAGTCGATGGTCGGTTTCGCCCGTGCGCAGGGCGTGACGCCGTTCATGGTGACGCATGCCGCGCTGGCGGTGTTGCTGTCGCGACTGAGCGGCACCTCGGACATCGCGGTCGGCACCGTCGTCGCGGGTCGTGGTGAGCAGGCGCTCGACGACCTCGTCGGTATGTTCGTCAACACCCTCGTTCTGCGCGCGGAGGTGGACGGCGGCGCGTCGTTCGTCGACCTGCTGAGCCAGGTGCGCAATCGCGACCTCGCCGCATTCGGACACGCCGACGTGCCGTTCGAGCAGCTCGTCCAGGCGCTGAACCCGGCCCGGTCCACCGCGCGGCACCCACTCTTCCAGGTGGGCTTGTCCTTCGAGAACATGGAGCGCGCCGAGGTCGAGCTGCCGGGACTGACGGTCACGGCTGACGAGGTTCGCGTCGATCTGTCGAAGTTCGACCTGCAGTTGACCGTGGCCGATCGACCGCGTGGCGGTGCCGGGGCGGCGGACGTGGCGGCCGAGTTCGTGTATGCGCGGGATCTGTTCGACGAGTCCACCGTCGCCGGATTCGCGACCAGGTTCCTTCGCATTCTCGACGCGGTGCTCGCGGAGCCGGAGATTCCGGTCGGTGACGTCGACATTCTCGGTGCCGGCGAGCGCGCCGACCTGGCCGGTCGAGTCGGTCCGGTCGGGCCGACGCCGCAGACCTTCGCGGACCTGTTGACCGCCGCGGTGGCGGAACGGCCCTCGGCGATCGCCCTGACCTCGTCGGGCGTCGAGGTCACCTATCGGGAACTCGACGAGCGTTCGTCGCGTCTGGCGCGTGTTCTGATCGAGGCGGGGGCCGGGCCGGAGACCACTGTCGCGATCGCAGTTCCGCGGTCGATCGAATCTGTCCTCGCGGTGTGGGCGGTTGCGAAGACCGGTGCCGCGTACGTGCCGGTCGACCCGAACTTCCCGGCGGACCGGGTTGCGCACATGGTCTCCGACAGTGGTGCCGTCACCGGTGTGACGATGGCTCGGTTCGCGGAGGATCTGCCGGGCGGGCTGCAGTGGCTGGCGCTCGATGAGGCCGGATTCGTGGCTCGGTGCGCCGAGATCTCGGCGGCGCCTCTGACCGATGCCGATCGGATTCGTCCGCTGCGGCTCGAGAACCCGGCATACGTCATCTACACGTCCGGGTCGACGGGGCTGCCGAAGGGGGTCGTCGTCACCCACGCGGGGTTGGCGAACTTCACCGCCTACCAGCAGTCGGAGTACGCGATCACGGCGGACGCCCGGACGCTGCACGTCGGTTCGCCGAGTTTCGACATCTCGATCAACGAAATGCTGCTCGCTGCGAATTTCGGTGCGACGCTGGTGATTACGCCGCCGACGGTGTTCGGTGGCGCCGAACTTGCCGAGCTGCTGGGCCGCGACCGGGTGACGCACGTGATGATGACCCCGGCGGCTCTGGCGTCCGTCGACCCGACCGACCTGCCGGACGTGCGGTTCGTGGCGGTCGGCGGCGAGGCCTGCCCGCCGGATCTGGTGGCCCGCTGGGCGGATGGCCGGGTGTTCGTCAACGGTTACGGCCCGACCGAGGCGACGATCGTCGCCACCAGCACCGCGTTGGAATCCGGGCAGGCCGTCACGGTGGGGTCGCCGGTGTCCGGTGCGCGGGCGATGGTGCTCGACAGCCGGCTCGGGCCGGTGCCGGTCGGTGTCACGGGTGAGTTGTACCTGGCGGGGCCGGGGTTGGCCCGTGGGTACCGCGGTCGTCATGGACTCACGGCCGATCGCTTCGTCGCCGATCCGTTCCGGTTGGGTGAGCGGATGTACCGGACCGGTGATCTGGTGCGGTGGACGTCCGGTGGCGACCTCGAGTATGTCGGCCGGTCGGACTTCCAGGTCAAGGTCCGCGGCTACCGGATCGAACTCGGTGAGATCGAGTCCGCGCTCACCGTCCACGAGGACGTGGATTTCGCGGTCACGCTCGGTCACGCCAATGCCAACGGGACGACGTCGCTGGTCTCGTATGTCGTTCCGGTGTCCGGTCGTTCGGTCGACACGGCGGAGCTTTCGAGGTTCGTTGCGCAGTCTCTGCCTGCGTACATGGTGCCGACGGCGATCATGGTGATCGACGAGATTCCGCGGACGCCGGTGGGCAAGCTGGATCGGAAGGCGTTGCCGGCGCCGGTGTTCGAGTCGCGGCCCTTCCGTGCCCCGTCCACTCCGGTCGAGGAGGCGGTGGCGAGCGTGTTCGCCAACGTTCTCGGTGTGGATCAGGTTGGGTTGGACGACGACTTCTTCGAGTTGGGTGGCAACTCGTTGGTCGCGACACAGGTGGTGGCGCGGGTCGGCGCGGCACTCGATGCAGCGGTGCCGGTGCGGTTGCTGTTCGAGGCGCCGACGGTGGCGGCGCTGGCATCGGCGGTCGAGGGACTCGTCGGTACCGGTGCCCGGCCGGCACTGGTGGCGCGGACCCGTCCGGAGCGGATTCCGCTGTCGCTCGCGCAGCAGCGCATGTGGTTTCTCAACCGGTTCGATCCGGAGTCGGTGGTCTACAACCTGCCTCTCGCGATCGAGATGTCCGGCGAACTCGATGTCGTGGCGCTCGAGTTGGCCGTTGCCGACGTCGTCGGCCGTCACGAGGCGCTGCGGACGGTGTATCCGGAGGTCGACGGCGAGGTCTCTCAGGTCGTGCTGCCCGCGGCCGAGGCGGTTCCCGCTCTGACGTCCGAGTCGGTCGACCCTGCCGGTCTGTACTCGGAGGTGGCAGGCTTCTTCTCCGTCGGGTTCGACGTCACCACGCAGATTCCGCTGAGGGTCCGCCTGGTCCGGACCGCGGACCGCGAGTTCGTGCTGATGATGGTCGTGCATCACATCGCGGCGGACGGTTTCTCGGCAGGGCCGCTGGTGCGTGACGTGATGACCGCCTACGCGGCCCGCTCCGCGGGGATGGCGCCGACCTGGGCGCCGTTGCCGGTCCAGTACGCGGACTACGCGATGTGGCAGCGCGAAGTGCTCGGCGTGGAGGACGATCCGAAGTCCGTGATCGCGACCCAGTTGCGGTACTGGTCGCAGGCGCTCGACGGGCTGCCCGATCAGCTGGACCTGCCCAGTGATCGCCCGCGGCCGGTGGTGGCGTCGTATCGTGGCGCAACGCATGCGTTCTCGATCGACGCGGAACTTCATCGGGCCCTCGACGAACTGGCGCGCCGGCAGGGCGCGACCTTGTTCATGGTCGTGCACGCGGCGCTGTCGGTGCTGCTGGCCCGGCTGTCCGGTGCCGGTGACATCGCCGTCGGTGCGCCCGTTGCCGGTCGTGGCGAGGCCGCGCTCGACGATCTGGTGGGCATGTTCGTCAACACCCTGGTGCTGCGGACGCAGGTCGACCCGGCTCTGTCGTTCACGGAGGTGCTCGCGCAGGTTCGGGAAGTCGATCTGGGTGCCTTCGCACACGCCGACGCACCGTTCGAGCGTCTCGTCGAGGTGCTCGATCCGCAGCGTTCGCAGGCGCGGCACCCGCTGTTCCAGGTGATGCTCTCGCTGCAGAACCAGGCGCGCTCGGAACTGCAACTCCCGGGACTGGCTGTCAGGGCCCTCGACTACGACGAACAGGTGTCGAAGTTCGACCTGCACCTGAACCTGACCGAGAAGGCGGGCGACGACGGCGCACTCGAGGGCCTCCACGCCGATCTCACCTACGCCACTGACCTGTTCGAGCGGCGCACGGTCGACATCTTCGCGGATCGGTTCCTTCAGGTTCTGCGTGCGATCGTTGCCGACGCATCGGCAACGATCGGCGACCTGCCCCTGCTCACCGATGGCGAGCGCGAGCTCGTCGTCGACACCTGGAACCAGGCGGCACTGGAGGTGCCGGAGGGCACGCTGGTGTCGTTGTTCGAGGCGCAGGTCGGACGGACACCGGATGCGGTGGCGGTGTCGTTCGAGGGCGAGTCGCTGACCTATGACGAGTTCGCCGATCGGGTGAATCGTCTTGCGCGCTTCCTGATTTCGGTGGGGGTTGGTCCGGAGTCGTTGGTGGCGGTCGCGATGCGGCGGTCACTGGAGATGATGGTCGGGATCTACGCGGTGCAGGCGGCCGGTGGCGCGTACGTGCCGGTGGATCCGGATCAGCCGGCCGAGCGGGTGGCGCACATTCTGGACTCGGCGGCGCCGGTGTGCGTCTTGTCGACGGCTCGTGACGGTTTCGAGGCTCCGGGGGAGAGGTCTGTCCTCTGCATGGACGGGCTGGATCTGTCGGGGTATGCGGGGTCGCCGGTGTCGGATGCGGAACGGCTCGGGTCGTTGCGTCCGGAGAATGCGGCGTACGTGATCTTCACGTCGGGATCGACGGGCCGTCCGAAGGGCGTGGCCGTTTCGCATGCGGCGATCGTGAACCAGGTGGTCTGGATGGCGTCGCAGTACGGGCTCGGCGCCGGTGACGTGGTGCTGCAGAAGACACCACTGACGTTCGACGTGTCGGTGTGGGAGCTGTTCACGCCGCTGATCACCGGCGGTCAGGTGCACGTCGCCTCTCCGGACGGGCACCGTGACCCGGGATACCTCGCGACGGTGATCGCCGAGCGGGGGATCACCGCGACGTCGTTCGTTCCGTCGATGCTGTCGGTGTTCCTCGAGGCATACACCAGCGGTGAGGCGGAGTCGCTGCGGCACGTGTTCGCGGCCGGTGAGGCGTTGCCTGCGGAGACTGCGGCGCGCTTCGCGGCGGTCAGTTCGGCGCGGTTGCACAATCTGTACGGGCCCACGGAGGCTGCGGTGCATTCGACGCATCGCAGTGTCGACGGCAGCGAGACGGTGTCGGTGCCGATCGGCGGGCCGGTGTCGAACACCAAGGTGTTCGTGCTGGATGCTCGCATGAAGCCGGTTCCGGTGGGCGTCGCAGGTGAGTTGTACCTGGCCGGTGTGCAGTTGGCGCGCGGCTACGAGTCCCGTGCGGACCTGACTGCGGATCGATTCGTGGCGAACCCGTTCGACGTGGACGGCCGACGGATGTACCGCACCGGTGACCTGGTCCGCTGGAACGTGTCGGGTGAGCTGGAATACCTCGGCCGCACCGACTTCCAGGTGAAGCTGCGTGGTCAGCGCATCGAGCTCGGGGAGATCGAGGCGGCGTTGCTCGGGCTGCCGGGTGTGTCGCAGGCGGTGGCGCTGGTCCGCGAGGAGCCGGCGTCCGGTCAGCGACTCGTGGCGTACGTCGTCCCGGCCGGTGGCGCTTCGGTCGACACGAACGAGCTCGTCGGCGGGCTGCGTTCGACTCTGCCGTCCTACATGGTGCCGTCGGCATTCGTGGTACTCGACGAGTTCCCCTTGAACACGTCGGGGAAGCTCGACCGCAAGGCGTTGCCTGCGCCGGTCTTCGAGGCCCGGCCGTTCCGCGCGCCCAGCACCCGCACCGAGGAAGTGGTCGCGGCAACGTTCGCGGACGTCCTCGGTGTCGAGCGGGTTGGCTCGGACGACGACTTCTTCGAACTCGGCGGCAACTCGCTGATCGCCACCCAGGTGGCCGCGCGGCTGGGCGCCGAATTCGAAACCAGGATTCCGGTCCGGATGCTCTTCGACGCGCCGGTCGTCGGTGCCCTCGCAGCGGCCGTCGAGGGTGTGGGCCTCCAGGCCCGCCGGACGCCGCTGGTCGCGGGGCCCCGCCCGGCCCGTGTTCCGTTGTCGACGGCACAGACTCGGATGTGGTTCCTCAACCGCTTCGACGTCACGTCCGGCGTGAACAACATCCCGGTCGCGGTACGACTGTCCGGCGAGCTGGACGTGGACGCGCTGCAGGCGGCCGTGCGCGACCTGCTCGAACGCCACGAGGTTCTGCGGACGGTCTACCCGGACTCGGCGGACGGTCCGATGCAGGTGATCGTCGCCGCGGACCAGGTGCTGCCGGACCTGACACCGGTGATCGTGCCCGAGGACGAGCTGCCCGCGCGGGCAGCCGAGCTGGCGCTGGCCGGATTCGACGTCACCGAGCAGGTGCCGGTGCGGGCCCGGTTGCTTCGGATCGCCCCGACCGAACACGTCTTCGTGGTCGTGATCCATCACATTGCGGCGGACGGCTTCTCGATGGGCCCGCTGGTGCGGGACGTGATGATCGCGTACGCAGCCCGTTCGGCCGGCGAGGCCCCCGGTTGGGTGCCGTTGCCGGTGCAGTACGCGGACTACAGCCTTTGGCAGCGGGACGTGTTGGGTTCCGAGGACGATTCGGAATCGTTGATCGCCACGCAGCTCGAGTACTGGAAGTCGGAGCTGGACGGGATCCCCGCGCAGCTGGACCTCCCGAGCGATCGGTCCCGCCCGGCGGTGGCGTCCAATGTGGGTGGCACCGTCGAGTTCGCGGTGCCCGCGGATCTGCATGCGGCGCTGTCGGAGACGGCGCGTGGCAACAACTCGTCGCTGTTCATGGTCGTGCACGCGGCGTTGGCGGTGCTGTTGGCGCGGTTGAGCGGGACCACCGACATTGCGATCGGTACCCCGATCGCCGGCCGCGGCGACGCGGCGCTCGACGACCTGGTGGGCATGTTCGTCAACACCCTGGTGCTGCGGACCGAGGTCGACCCGGCGGTGTCGTTCACGGATCTGCTCGGCGGTGTCCGTCGGACCGACCTGGGTGCGTTCGGAAATTCGGATGTGCCGTTCGAGCGGCTCGTGGAGGTGCTCAATCCCGCCCGTTCGCAGGGCCGTCACCCGTTGTTCCAGGTGGCATTGTTCTTCCAGAACCACACCCAGCCGACTCTCGAGTTGGACGGGCTGACCGTTTCCGGTGTCGACTTCGATGCCGCGATGGCGAAGTTCGACCTGCAGGTCACCCTGACCGAGAGCGTCGACGAGTTGGGTGCGCCTGCCGGCATCGCGGCGCAGCTGACCTACGCGAGGGACCTGTTCGACGAGTCCACCGTGCGCATCTTCGGTGATCGGCTCGTCCGGGTGTTGCAGGCGGTGACGACTGATCCGGCACTGGCCGTGGGCGATATCGAGTTGCTCGGCGACGACGAGCGAGCCCTGGTGCTGGCCGAGTGGAACGACTCGGATCATGTCATCGAGGCCGGGGACCTGCTGCTCGACGCGTTCGACGCGGCTGTCGCGGCAACCCCGGACGCGACGGCTCTGGTCTACGAGGGCGAGGAGCTGACGTACGCGGAGTTCGATGCCCGGGCCAACCGGTTGGCGCGGTTGTTGATTGCCGAGGGCGTCGGGCCGGAGTCGCTGGTGGCGTTGGCCATTCGTCGATCGCTCGACCTCGTCGTCGGTATCTATGCGGTGCTCAAGGCCGGTGGCGCGTATGTTCCGGTCGACCCGGACCACCCGGTTGAGCGGATCGGGCACATCCTCGACACCGCGGACCCGGCGTGCGTACTGACCGTCTCGCGGGACGGCGTCGTGGTTCCAGGGGAGAGGACTGTCCTGCGTATCGACACCGTCGACACTTCGCGGTTCTCGGCGAACACCGTCACCGACACCGACCGGATCTCCGCACTGGCGCCCGCACACCCGGCGTACGTGATCTTCACTTCGGGCTCGACGGGCAAGCCCAAGGGTGTGGCGGTCAGCCACGGTGCAATCTCCAACCAGATCGCCTGGATGCTTGCGGAGTACCCCCTGGGTGCGTCGGATGTGTATCTGCAGAAGACCGCGACGACGTTCGACGTGTCGCTGTGGGGCTTCTTCATGCCGCTGCGCGCGGGCGCGCAGTTGGTGGTGGCGACGCCTGACGGGCATCGCGACCCGGCGTACGTGGCGGGGACCATCCGGTCCCGTGGCGTGACGGTCACGGATTTCGTGCCGTCGATGCTGACGGTGTTCGCGGGCGCCGTTTCCCGAGAGGACCTTTCGTCGCTGCGGTACGTGTTCGTCATCGGTGAGGCGTTGCCTGCCGAGACGGTCCGCGACTTTGCGCTCGTCTCGGATGCCGGGGTGCACAACCTCTACGGCCCGACCGAGGCGGCGGTGTCGATCACCTACGCCGACGTCACCGACACCGCGGTCGGCGGGGCGGTCTCGATCGGTCGGCCGGAGTGGAACTCTCAGGTGTTCGTGCTCGACTCCCGGCTGCGTCCGGTGCCGGTCGGTGTTCCCGGTGAGCTGTACCTGGGCGGCACACAGCTCGCCCGCGGCTACTACGGCCGGGTGGACCTGACCTCGGACCGGTTCGTGGCGAACCCGTTCGCCGGCAACGGCGTCCGGATGTACCGCACCGGTGACCTGGTGACGTGGCGGGCCGATGGCCAGCTCGACTACATCGGCCGCACGGACTTCCAGGTGAAGTTCCGCGGTCAGCGCATCGAGCTCGGCGAGATCGAGACCGCGTTGCTGGCGCACGAGTCGGTGCTGCAGTCGGCTGTGCTGGTGGTGCCGACGGCCACGGGTGATCACCTGGTGGCCTACGTGGTGCCCGCACAGGGCGCGGCCGTCGACGCGAACGAGCTCAAGGACTTCGCGTCCCGCTCGCTGCCGTCGTACATGGTGCCGTCGGCACTGGTGGTGCTCGCGGAGTTCCCGCTCAACTCGAGCGGCAAGCTGGACCGGAAGGCGTTGCCGGCGCCGGTGTTCGAGGCGCGGGAGTTCCGGGCGCCGACGAACCGGGTGGAGGAGATCGTCGCGGGTGTCTTTGCCGATGTGCTCGGCGCCCCACAGGTCGGTCGCGATGACGACTTCTTCGAGCTCGGTGGAAACTCGCTGGTCGCCGCGCAGGTGATCTCCCGGGTCGGTGCGGCACTCGACACCCGAGTGCCGGTGCGGGTGCTGTTCGAGGCCTCGACCGTCGAGGCGCTCGCCGCCCGTGTCGCCGAGCTTGCCGGTTCCGGCAGCCGGGCCGCGCTCGTCGCGAAGCCGCGACCGGAGCAGCTGCCGCTGTCGCTCGCGCAGCAGCGGATGTGGTTCCTCAACCGCTTCGACACCGCCTCTTTCGCGTACAACATCCCGATGGCCATCCGGTTGACCGGTGACCTCGACGTGGACGCGATGGCGGCCGCACTGGGTGACGTCATCGCCCGGCACGAGTCGCTGCGCACCCGTTACCCGGAGACCGACGACGGCCCGGTCCAGGTGGTCGAGCCGGCCGCGTCGGTGGCCGTTGACCTGGCACCCGTGCGGGTGAGCGCCGACGAGCTGCCGCAGCGGCTGTTCGAGCTGGCAACCACGGCATTCGACGTCACCGTCGAGGCGCCGGTGCGGATCGCGCTGTTCGCCGTCGACGGCTCCGAGTCCGACTCCGAGTTCGTGCTCGGGTCGGTGGTGCACCACATCGCAGCCGACGGCGCGTCGATGGCACCGTTCGCGCGGGACATCATGACCGCCTACGTGGCGCGGACGCAGGGACATGCGCCCGGCTGGGCCGAGCTGCCCGTGCAGTACGCGGACTACGCGATCTGGCAGCGCGACGTGTTGGGCTCCGAGGACGACGCCCAGTCGGTCGCGGGTCAGCAGATCGACTTCTGGCGCGGCGCCCTGGCGGGCCTGCCCGACCAGTTGGACCTGCCGGGTGACCGACCGCGCACCGCGATCCGGTCCCAGCAGGGCGGCCGGGTTGCGTTCGAGATCGACGCCGACCTGCACCGTGGGCTGGGTGAGCTGGCTCGCGAGCACGGCGCGACCCTGTTCATGGCGGCGCACACCGCGCTGGCGGTCCTGCTGGCACGGCTTTCCGGAACCGACGACATCGCTGTGGGTACCCCGATCGCCGGCCGCGGTGAAGCGGCCGTGGACGACCTGATCGGCATGTTCGTGAACACGCTGGTCTTCCGCACTCACGTCGACGGCGCGCTGAGCTTCGCGGATCTGCTCTCCCGCGTGCGTGAGTCGGACCTGGCCGCGTTCGGTCACGCCGACGTGCCGTTCGAGCGCCTCGTCGAGGTCCTCAACCCGACCCGGTCGACGGCCCGCCATCCGCTGTTCCAGGTGGGCTTCTCCTTCCAGAACCTGGCACAGAGCAGTGTGGAGCTGCCCGGCCTCACGGTGGCCCCGTTCGAGATCGACACCCACATCACGCAGTTCGACCTCCAACTGTTCCTCACGGAACGGTTCGACGCCGACGGCGTCCCCGCCGGTTTCGACGCGATGTTCCACTACGCGAGCGACCTCTTCGACCAGTCCACCGTGGAGCGCTTCGCGGAGCGTCTGGTGCGGATCATCGCTGCCGCGGTTGCGAACCCGGACGAGGCGGTCGGCGACCTCGAGGTCCTCGACCCGGCCGAGCGGCAGCTGGTCCTGGCGGCCTGGAACGACACGGCCGCCGAGGTCGCGGACGTCACCCTCGTCGACCTGTTCGACGCGCAGGTGGCGGCAAGTCCGGATGCGCCCGCGCTGTGGTTCGAGGGCTCCGAGCTCAGCTACCGCGAGTTCGACGTTCGGGTCAATCGTCTGGCGCGCAGGCTGATCGACGAGGGTGTCGGTCCCGAGTCGCTGGTCGCGCTGGCGATCCGCCGCTCGATCGACCTGGTCGTCGGCATGTACGCGGTGACCAAGGCGGGCGGCGCGTACGTACCCGTCGACCCGGATCACCCGGCCGAGCGGATCGGCCACATCCTCGAGACCGCCTCGGTGGCGTGCGTGCTGTCCACGGCGCGAGACGAGTTCGACGGCGCAGGGGACAGGTCTGTCCTCTTGCTGGACGAGGTGGACCTGTCCGGGTACTCGGACGCGCCGGTGACCGCCGCGGACCGGATCCGGCCACTGCATTCCGAGCACCCGGCCTACGTAATCTTCACGTCGGGTTCGACGGGACGCCCCAAGGGGGTGTCGGTCAGCCACGGCGCAATCGTCAACCAGTTGCTCTGGATGACGGAGCAGTTCGCGCTCGACGGTACGGATTCGGTACTGCTCAAGACGGCGGCGACCTTCGACCTGTCGGTGTGGGAGTTCTGGTCCCCGCTCGTTTCCGGTGGTCGCATGGTGATCGCCAAGCCGGGTGGACACCAGGATCCGGACTACCTGCTCGACCTCGTGCGCACCCAGGCGGTGACCACCCTGCATGCGGTTCCCTCGATGGTGTCGATGCTGATGGTCGCGGCTTCCGGTGCCGCGCTGCCGGATTCGTTGCGTCGGGTGCTCGCGATCGGCGAGGCGCTTCCCGCCGCGACCGCGCAGAGCTTCCGCGCCGCCAACACCGCGGGCCTGTTCAACCTGTACGGCCCGACCGAGGCCGCGGTGTCGGTGACGGTGCACGAGGTGCGGGGCGATGACACCGGTTCGGTGCCTATCGGTGCGCCGGAGTGGAACACCCGCGTCTACGTGCTCGACACTCGCCTGAACCCGGTGCCCGCCGGGGTCGGCGGTGAGCTCTACCTCGCCGGCGCCCAGTTGGCGCGTGGCTACCACGCTCGCCCGGATCTGACCTCGGACAGGTTCGTGGCCGATCCGTTCTCCGAGTCGGGCGAGCGCATGTACCGCACCGGCGACCTGGTCACGTGGCTGCCGAACGGTGAACTCGAGTACCTTGAGCGCAGCGACTTCCAGGTCAAGGTGCGCGGCTTCCGAATCGAACTCGGTGAGATCGAGTCGGCGCTGGTTCGTGACGCCTCCGTCGCGGCGGCGGTGGTGACCGCCAAGTCCGACGAGCGGACCGGCGACCGTCTGGTCGCCTATCTGGTGCCGGCTGCCGGCGGCACCCTCGACGTGGCGCTGCTGAAGGCAGCGGCCACGCAGGCCTTGCCGAGCTACATGGTGCCGTCGGCCTTCGTGGTCCTCGATGCGTTGCCGTTGAACATCAACGGCAAGATCGACCGCAAGGCGTTGCCGGATCCTGAGTTCGCCGCGGCCGAGTACCGCGAACCGACCACGGACGCAGAGCGGCTCGTGGCCCAGGTCTTCGCAGATGTGCTCGGGGCCGAGACCGTCGGTCTCGACGACGACTTCTTCGCTCTCGGCGGCAACTCGTTGGTCGCCACCCAGGTCGCGGCCCGGTTGGGTGCGGCGCGCGAGACCCAGATCCCGGTTTCCTGGTTGTTCGAGTCCCCGACCGTCGGTGAACTCGCCGCGCGGGTGCACGGGCTCGTGGGCGGCGATCGTGTCGCACTGGTCGCGGGTGAGCGCCCGGGTCAGATCCCGCTTTCACTTGCGCAGCAGCGGATGTGGGTGCTCAACCGGATCGCGCCCGATTCTGCGGCGTACAACGTCCCGGGCGGGATCCGGTTGTCCGGTCGCCTCGACGTCGCGGCACTCGAGGCCGCCGTCCGCGATGTGCTGGCCCGCCACGAGGTACTGCGCACGGTGTATCCGTCCGGAACCGACGGTCCGGTTCAGCAGATCCTGTCGGTGTCGGAGACGGCGCTCGATCTGACCCCGATCCCGGTTGACGAGCAGGGGTTGCTCGCGCGGGTCACCGAGTCGGTGGCCACTGGCTTCGATGTGACCACCGCGGTGCCGGTGCGGGTGGAACTGTTCGAGCTCGGTGAAACCGAGCATGTGCTGGTGGTGGTGGTGCACCACATCAGCGCCGACGGGTTCTCGATGGGGCCGCTGGCCCGCGACATCGTCGTTGCCTACACGGCTCGTGCGGCAGGCGAGGCGCCGACCTGGGCGCCGCTGGCGGTCCAGTTCGCCGACTACAGCCTGTGGCAGCGCGAGGTGCTCGGGTCCGAGGACGATCCGGACAGCCTGATCTCGCGTCAGATCGCACAGTGGCGTGAGACGCTGGCCGGCCTGCCGGATCAGCTCGATCTGCCCTCGGACCGTCCGCGGCCCGCCGTCCAGAGTTTCGGTGGCGATCGACTGCGGTTCGAGGTGCCGATTCACACGCGCCGTGAGCTGGAGGCCTTCGCTCAGGCTCGCGGGCTCACGCCGTTCATGGTCGTGCACGCGGCGCTGGCGGTGCTGCTGGCGCGACTGTCCGGCGTCGCCGATATCGCCATCGGCACCCCCGTAGCAGGACGCGGCGAGCAAGCGCTCGACGACATGATCGGCATGTTCGTCAATACCCTGGTGCTGCGCACCGAGGTGGACGGCAATGCGTCGTTCGAGGATCTGTTGGCTCAGGTGCGCCGCCGCGATCTGGACGCGTTCGGCTGTGCCGACGTCCCGTTCGAACGCCTTGTGCAGGAACTCAATCCGCAGCGGTCCACCGCCAGGTCGCCGCTGTTCCAGGTCGCGCTCTCGTTCCAGAACATGGCCACCGCGCCGATCGAACTGCCGGGCCTGACCGTCTCCGCAGAGGAGACGAACCTCGCCAGCGCCAAGACGGATCTGCAGTTGACCCTGCAGCACGGTCCGGCCGACGAACCGATGGCGGCCGAGTTCACCTATGCCACCGACCTGTTCGACAAGTCCACGGTGGCCGGTTTCGCCGATCGCTTCCTCAGGATTCTTCAGTTGGCCATGGCCGACCCGGCAGTCCCGGTGGGCGACATCGAGATCCTGGCCGTCGACGAGCGCGCCGACCTGACGCGCCGATTCGATTCGGCAGTCGATTCGTGCGGCCTGCGGAGTGCGAACGCTCCGCGGCTGCTCGCGGACATCTTCGCCGCGTCCGCGGCTCGCAACCCCGACGTCCTGGCACTGACCGGCGTGAGTGGGCAGATGACCTACCGCGAGTTGGACGAGCGGTCCTCGCGGCTGGCCCGCGCGCTGATCGAGCGGGGTGCGGGTCCGGAGACCGTGGTGGCGCTGGCGATTCGCCGGTCGGTCGAGTCGGTCTTTGCGATGTGGTCGGTGGTGAAGACCGGCGCCGCGTTCGTGCCGGTCGACCCCTCCTACCCGGACGACCGAATCACCCACATGGTCACCGACTCTGCGGCAGTGATCGGTGTGACCGTCGACGAGCATCGCGGGCAGCTGCCGGACTCGGTCACGTGGGTCACGCTGGACGAGATCGAGGCGCAGGCCGCGAGCCACTCGTCCGCACCGCTGACCGATCAGGACCGCATCCGGCCGCTCCGGATCGCGAACCCGGCCTACGTCATCTACACCTCGGGTTCGACCGGGCTGCCCAAGGGCGTCGTGGTGACCCATGCCGGCCTCTCCAACCTCGGTGAGCAGATGATCACCGACTTCCCGGCCGACCCCGACACGCGTACCCTGCACGTCGTCTCGCCCAGCTTCGACGTCTCCGTCTACGAACTGATGCTGCCGGTCCGGATCGGCACCACCCTGGTGATCACGCCGCCGGACGTGTGGGGCGGCGAGGAACTCGCCGACCTGCTGCGTCGCGAGCGGGTCACCTACATGGCGATCACCCCGTCCGCGCTCGCGTCGGTGGACCCGTCCGGTCTCGATCACTTGCGCGTCATCGCCGTCGCGGGTGAGGCGTGCCCGCCGGAACTCATGGCGAAGTGGGCGCCGGGCCGTCAGTTCTTCAACGCCTACGGACCCACCGAGGCAACCGTCCTCTCGACCGTCACCAGGCCCTTGGTTCCGGGACAACCGATCACGATCGGAGTCCCCTCCGCGGGTATCAGGAACGTCATCCTCGACGCCCGGCTGCGACCGGTTCCGGTCGGAGTCGTCGGCGAGCTGTACCTGACCGGACTCGGACTTGCTCGCGGCTACCGGGCACGACCCGGACTGAGCTCGGAACGTTTCGTCGCCGACCCGTACGGCGCGCCGGGTGAGCGGATGTACCGGACCGGAGACGTCGCCCGCTGGACCAGCGACGGCGAGGTCGACTACCTCGGTCGAACCGACTTCCAGGTTAAGGTTCGTGGTTTCCGGATCGAGCTCGGTGAGATCGATGCGGTACTCGCCGCGCAGCCCGAGATCGACTTCGCGTTCACACTGGGGCACACCGCGGACAACGGCGTCACCTCGTTGGTCTCGTATGTGATGGCCGAGGACGGCGGCGAGATCGATGTCGACGCACTCAAGGCTGCCGTCGGACGAAAGCTCGCCTCGCACATGGTGCCCGCAGTGATCATGCCGCTCAGCGAGATTCCGCGTACCCCGGTGGGCAAGCTGGACCGAAAGGCCTTGCCGGCCCCGGTGTTCGCGGCCCGGGAGTATGTCGCACCGGCAAGCGAAGCCGAGGTGATCGTCGCCGACATCTTCCTCGAAGTGCTCGGTGTCGAGCGGGTCGGCGTCCACGACGACTTCTTCGACCTCGGCGGTAACTCGTTGATCGCCACCCAGGTCACCGCTCGATTGGGTGTGGCGTTCGACACCGCGGTTCCGGTAGCGACTCTGTTCGACGCCTCGACGGTTGCCGACCTCGCGCATGCCGTCGAGGGGCTCAGCGGTCGTGGCGCCCGTGCGGCGCTGGTCGCTCAGGAACGGCCGGAGCGGCTTCCGCTGTCGCTCGCTCAGCAGCGGATGTGGTTCCTCAACCGCTTCGATCCCACCTCGACTGCCTACAACATCCCGGTCGCGGTCAGACTGACCGGGGATCTCGACATCATCGCCCTGCAGCAGGCCGTCGCGGATGTGATGGGCCGCCACGAGGTGCTCCGCACGATCTACCCGGACACCGAGGGTGGCGCAGTACAGCTGATAGTGCCTGTGGCGCAGGTGGTTCCGGATCTCACTCCGGTGGCTGTTCCGGAGTCCGAGATCGTAGGGCGTGCCTTCGCGCTGATGTCGACGGCGTTCGACGTCACCGCCGAGGTTCCCCTGCGGGCGGCACTCTTCCGGGTGACCGGGCTCGAACAGATCGAGCACGTGCTCGTGATGGTCGTGCACCACATCAGTGCGGACGGCTGGTCGGTCGCCCCCCTGACGCGCGACGTGATGGTCGCGTACGCGGCGCGTGCCGCGGGAGCGGCCCCGGACTGGGCGCCGTTGCCGGTCCAGTACGCGGACTACAGCCTGTGGCAGCGTGCGGTGCTCGGCTCCGAGGACGATCCGGCGTCGAAGATCTCGAAGCAGATCGGGTACTGGCAGGGCGCACTCGCAGGTCTGCCCGAGCTCTTGGAGCTGCCCGCGGACCGTCCGCGCCCGCCGCTCGCCTCCAACCACGGCGCCGCGCACACCTTCGAGATCGATCCGGATCTGCGGACGGCTCTGGAGGAGCTCGGGCGCGAGCATCGCGCGACGTTGTTCATGGTGGTGCAGGCCGCGTTGGCGGTGCTGCTCGGCAGGCTCAGCGGAACATCCGACATCGCGATCGGATCCCCCGTCGCCGGCCGTGGCGAGGAGGCCCTGGACGGCCTGATCGGCATGTTCGTCAACAATCTCGTGCTCCGCACCGAGGTGGCACCCGATCAGCCGTTCGGCCGTCACCTCGACCGGGTCCGCGAGACCGACGTCGCCGCATTCACCCATGCGGACGTGCCGTTCGAGCGGCTCGTCGAGGTCCTGAACCCGACGCGGTCCCGGTCCTACAGCCCGCTGTTCCAGGTGTCGCTCGCGTTCCAGAACCTCGCGCAGACCGAACTGGAACTGGATGGACTGAGGGTCTCCGCGGTCGACGCCGGAGTGGTCGTGGCGAAGTTCGACCTGGAGTTCACGTTCGTCGAGGCCGCCGGGGAAGCCGGTGCGAAGTCGGGGCTCGACGGGAACCTGACCTACTCGACGGCACTGTTCGACTCCGAGACGGCCGCCGGGTTCGTCGACGCCCTGCTGCGGGTGCTGCGCCAGATCGTCGCGGACCCCGCGGTTCCGGTCGGCGACCTGGACCTGCTCTCCGACGTCGAGCGCGGCGTACTGCTGCGGGACTGGAACGAGACCACCACGCCGGTGCCTGCCGGCACCCTGGTCGACCTGATCGATGCGGCCGTGGCGGCGACTCCCGATGCGCCGGCGGTGACGTTCGAGGACCGGACGCTGACCTATGCCGAGTTCGACGAGCGGGTCAACCGTCTGGCCCGGCACCTGATCTCCATGGGAGTGGGGCCGGAGTCACTGGTCGTGCTGGCGGCTCGACGATCGTTCGAGATGCTGGTCGGGATGTACGCGGTCATGAAGGCCGGCGGCGCATACGTGCCGGTCGATCCGGACCAGCCGGCGGACCGGGTGGCCGCGGTCTTGACGATTGCCGAGCCCGTGGTGGTGCTGACCACCTCGTGGGACGGTGTCGAGGTTCCCGCGGGTACCCCGGTCGTCGAGATCGACCGGGTGGAGACGGCGCATCTGGACACCTTGCCGATCGTCGACGCGGAGCGGGTGCGGCCGCTCCGTCGCGGCAACCCGGCCTACGTCATCTTCACCTCGGGCTCGACCGGTGTGCCCAAGGGCGTGTCGGTCAGCCACGGTGCGATCGTCAACCAGCTCAGCTGGTTCGGCGGCGAGTACGAGGTGACGCCGGCGGACGTCGTGCTGCAGAAGACCCCGATCGTGTTCGACCCGTCGGTCTGGGAGCTGTTCGGCACCCTCATCTTCGGCGCGCATCTGGTGATCGCGCGGCCCGACGGGCATCGGGATCCCGAGTACCTGATCGAGGTCAGCCGCCGCTGGAACGTCACTCTGCTGGGCTTCGTTCCGTCGATGCTGGCCGCCTTCGTCGCGGACCCGGATCTGGCGTTGCCGCAGTCGGTACGGGCGATGCAGCTGGCTGGTGAGGCGTTCACCCCCGAACTGGCGGCTCGCACGAGCGAGAGTTCGGCGGCGCGCATGAACAATGCGTACGGCCCGGCGGAGACCACCCTGACGTCGGTGCACTACTGGTACGACGGCGCCGAGGCGGATGCGATGCCGATCGGTCGACCGGTGTGGAACACCCAGGCCTACGTGCTCGATTCCCGGCTGCATCCGGTACTGCCGGGTGTTTCGGGTGAGCTGTACCTGGCGGGCGGTCAGGTCTCCCGCGGCTACCACGGGCACTCGGACCGGACCGCGGAGCGGTTCGTCGCGAACCCGTTCGGAGCGCCCGGCTCGGTGATGTACCGCACCGGTGACCTCGGGCGGTGGCGTCGGGACGGTGAGCTGGAGTACTTGGGCCGCACCGACTTCCAGGTGAAGCTGCGGGGCCAGCGGATCGAGCTCGGCGAGATCGAGGCCGCGCTGACCCGGGTCGAGGGTGTGGCGCAGGCCGTGGTCGTGCTGGCGGCGGGGACTCCGACCGGCGACCAGCTGGTTGCCTATGTCGTACCGGACGCCGGCACCACGATCGTCGTCGCCGAGCTGAAGGCCGCGGTGGCGCAGGTGCTGCCGTCGTACATGGTGCCGTCGGCGATCATGGTGCTCGAGGCGTTCCCGCTCAACACCAGCGGCAAATTGGATCGCAAGGCACTGCCGGCGCCGGTCTTCGAGACGAGGGCATTCCGGGCGCCGACCACCGCGACCGAAGAGATCGTCGCCGACATCTTCGCGGACCTGCTCGGCGTGGAGCGCGTCGGCGCAGACGACGACTTCTTCGATCTGGGCGGCAACTCCCTGATCGCCATGCGGCTCGTCTCGCGCATCAACGCGGCCGTGGGTTCGGCGCTCGGGGTGCGCGAGGTCTTCGAGGCCTCGTCGGTCGCCGGGCTCGCAGCCCGTGCGGCGGACGCGACCGGTAGGAGTGCCGCACCGGCGCTGGTTGCCGGCGAGCGACCCGCTCTGATTCCGCTGTCGCCGGCGCAGAACCGGATGTGGTTCCTCAACCAGTTCGACCGGACCGCTGCGACGTACAACATCCCGATGGCGATGCGGCTGACGGGCGAACTCGACACCGATGCCCTACAGCTCGCCGTGCGAGATGTCCTGGCTCGGCACGAGTCGCTGCGGACGGTGTTCCCGGAGGTCGACGGCATCCCGGTCCAGGTCGTCCGGACCGTCGACGAGGTCGAACTGGACCTGACGCCGGTGGACGTCGCACCGGAGAACCTGGTGGAGACGGTCGGCTCGGTGCTCCGCGCCGGCTTCGACGTGACGGCAGCGGTGCCGGTACGTGGCATGCTGCTGCGCACCGGGACGGACGAGTACGCACTGGTGCTGGTGATCCACCACATCAGTTCGGACGGTGTGTCCACCGGACCACTGATCCGCGACCTGGTCACGGCATACGTGGCCCGTTCGAACGGGCAGGCGCCGGCCTGGGCACCGTTGGCTGTGCAGTACGCGGACTTCACGCTGTGGCAGCACGAGCTGCTCGGTCTCGAGTCGGATCCGACGTCGCTGGTGTCCAAGCAGATCGACTACTGGACCGGTGCCCTGGCCGGGCTGCCGGACCTGCTCGTGCTGCCGGCGGATCGGCCTCGGCCCGTCGTCGCGTCCTACCGCGGCGCGGCATACAAGTTCGAGATCGAACCCGAGCTCGTGGCCGCCCTCTCGGCGGTGGCGCGGGCGCACGGCGCGTCGATGTTCATGGTCGTCCATGCTGCGTACAGCGTGCTGCTGGCCCGGCTGAGCGGCACGACGGACATCGCCGTCGGCACCCCGGTCGCGGGGCGCGGTGAGGCGGCACTCGACGACCTGGTCGGCATGTTCGTCAACACCCTGGTGCTGCGCACCGAGGTGGACCTGACGGCGTCGTTCGGCGAACTCCTCGGTGTGGTGCGGGAGGCAGATCTCGGCGCATTCGGGCACGCAGAGGTGCCGCTCGAGCGGATCGTCGAAGTGCTCAACCCTGTTCGTTCGCAGTCGCATTCTCCGCTCTTCCAGGTTCAGTTGACCTTCGAGATCGAGCAGGAGGATGGGGCGCTCGAGCTGCCCGGACTGACGATCGACGGCTTCGAGTACGAGTCCGACGTCGCTCAGTTCGACCTGACGCTCGCGATCACCGAGAACGTGGAGATCGACGGCGTTCCGGGCGGCATCGCCGCCAATCTGCTCTACGCCACCGATCTGTTCGATCGTTCGACGGTCGAGGGTTTCGCGGAGCGGTTGGTGCGGATCCTGCGAGCCGTGGTGGAAGATTCGGATGTCGCGGTCGGGGATGTCGAGATCCTTGCCGATGATGAGCGTGAGCTTGTTGTCGCCGAGTGGAACTCGACGGATCAGGTGTTCGGTGAGGCGACGTTGGTGTCGTTGTTCGCCGATCAGGTGGTGCGGACCCCGGATGCTGTTGCGGTCACGTTCGAGGGTGAGTCGCTGACGTATGCGCAGTTCGATGGGCGGGTCAATCGCCTTGCTCGGGAGCTGATCTCGCGGGGTGTGGGGCCGGAGTCGTTGGTGGCGTTGGCGATGCGCCGGTCGACGGAACTGCTGGTGGGTATGTATGCAGTGCTCGCTGCGGGTGGTGCGTATGTGCCGGTGGATCCGGATCAGCCGGCGGAGCGGATCGGCCACATCCTCGAGGCGGCGGCACCGGTTTGCGTGCTGACGACGACGCGTGACGACTTCCAGGTCGAAGGGGACAGGTCTGTCCTGACGATCGACACCCTCGATCTGTCGGCGCATCTCGACGGCGCGATCACCGATGCGGACCGGGTTGCGCCGTTGGTTGCGGGTAACGCGGCGTATGTGATCTTCACGTCGGGTTCGACGGGTCGGCCCAAGGGCGTTGTCGTTTCGCATGAAGCTATTGCGAACCAGGTGTCGTGGATGGCGGACCGGTACGGGTTCGGCGGCGATGATGTGGTGTTGCAGAAGACGCCGGTGACCTTCGATGTGTCGGTGTGGGAGTTGTTCGTCCCGTTGGTGACGGGTGGGCGTCTGCTGGTGGCGCGTCCGGAGGGTCATCGGGACCCGGAGTATCTGGTTCGGGCGATCGACGAGGGCGGGGTGACGGCGACGTCGTTCGTGCCGTCGATGTTGTCGGTGTTCCTGGGTGCTCTGTCCGGGTCGTCGGGCCGGTCGCTGCGGCGTGTGTTCGCTGCGGGTGAGGCGTTGCCTGCGGATACCGTTCAGCGTTTTGCTGCGGTGAGTTCGGCGCGGTTGTTCAACCTGTACGGGCCGACCGAGGCTGCGGTGCACTCGACGTTCTGGGATGCCCCGGTCGGGGAGGTCGCCTCGGTGCCGATCGGGGCGCCGGTGTCGAACACTCAGGTGTTCGTCCTCGATGCGCGGTTGCGTCCGGTGCCGGTGGGTGTTGCGGGTGAGTTGTATCTTGCGGGCGTTCAGTTGGCGCGGGGTTATGTGGGTCAGCCGGGTCTGACGGCGGATCGGTTCGTGGCGAACCCGTTCGGTGTGTCGGGTAAGCAGATGTATCGGACGGGTGACCTGGTTCGGTGGGTCGGTTCGGGTGAGTTGGAGTACTTGGGTCGTACCGACTTCCAGGTGAAGTTGCGTGGTCTGCGTATCGAGCTCGGTGAGATCGAGACGGCGTTGTCGTCGGTGCCGGCGGTGGCGCAGTCGGTGGTAGTGCTGCATCGGGGTGCGGTGACCGGTGAGGCGTTGGTGGCCTATCTGGTCCCGGTGGCCGGGGCGGAGATCGACCAGCTCGAGGCCAAGGCTGCGGTTGCGGCGGTGTTGCCGTCGTACATGGTGCCGTCGGCGTTCGTGGTGCTCGAGGAGTTCCCGCTCAATGCGTCGGGCAAGTTGGATCGGAAGGCGTTGCCGGCGCCGTTGTTCGAGGCGCGGGTGTTCCGGGCGCCGTCGACGCCGGTCGAGGAGCTGGTGGCGACGACGTTCGCGGAGGTGCTCGGGGTCGAGCGGGTCGGTCTCGACGACGACTTCTTCGAATTGGGTGGCAACTCGCTGATTGCCACTCAGGTGACCGCGCGTCTGGGTGTGGCGTTGGATGCCACGGTGCCCGTCCGCACACTCTTCGAGTCCTCGACCGTCGCGGCACTCGTGGCGGCCGTGGCGCTGTATGCGGGGCAGGGCGGCCGCAAGGAGTTGGTGGCGCAGGAGCGTCCGGAGTCGATTCCGTTGTCGTTGGCGCAGCAGCGGATGTGGTTCCTCAACCGCTTCGACTCGGAGTCCAACATCTACAACATCCCGGTCGCCCTGCGGCTGTCGGGAGACCTGGACGTCGAGGCGCTGCAGCAGGCCGTGGCGGACGTGATCGAGCGACACGAGCCGCTCCGAACCCTCTACCCGGAGGTTGACGGATCTGCTTACCAGCTGATCGTGCCTGCGTCGCAGGCGATTCCGGACCTGACGCCAGTCGAGGTCACCGACGAGGAGGTCGTCGGTCGGGTTGTCGAGCTGATGTCGAAGAGCTTCGACGTCACCTGCGAGGTGCCCATCCGTGCGGGTCTGTTCCAGACCGGAACGCAGGACTACGTGCTGGTGCTGGTGGTCCATCACATCAGTGCCGACGGTTGGTCCATCGCCCCGTTGACTCGGGATGTGATGGTTGCGTATGCCGCGCGTAGTGCGGGGATGGCCCCGGTGTGGGAGCCGTTGCCGGTGCAGTACGCGGACTTCACGTTGTGGCAGCGGGA
>NZ_SCOY01000045.1:0-35919 GCF_005503035.1 Rhodococcus sp. Q | reverse complement strand
CCCGCACCCACCGGCTCCGCGCCGAAGGGCTCGGCAATCGTCAAACTGCTCACCACCACCGATCACAAGACGATCGGTGTCATGTACATCGTCACCTCGTTCGCCTTCTTCCTCATCGGCGGGCTGATGGCCCTGCTCATCCGCACCGAACTCGCCGTGCCCGGCATGCAGTTCCTGTCGAACGAGCAGTACAACCAGCTGTTCACGATGCACGGCACGGTCATGCTGCTGCTGTACGCGACACCGATCTTCTTCGGCTTCGCGAACTACATCATGCCGCTGCAGATCGGCTCCCCCGACGTGTGCTTCCCGCGCCTCAACGCCGTCAGCTACTGGATGTACCTGTTCGGCGGGCTGATCGCCTCCGCAGGCTTCGTCACCCCCGGCGGTGCCGCCGACTTCGGGTGGACCGCATACGTTCCCCTGACCGACGTGGCGTACTCCCCCGGAGCGGGCGCCGATCTGTGGATCATCGGCCTGACCCTCGGCGGCCTCGGCACCATCCTCGGAGCGGTCAACCTGATCTCGACGATCGTCTGCCTGCGGGCACCCGGCATGACCATGTTCCGCATGCCGATCTTCACCTGGAACACCCTCGTCGCGAGCCTGCTCGCCCTGATGATCTTCCCGCTGCTCGCGGCGGCGCTGCTCGCACTGTTCGTCGACCGTCACTTCGGCGCCCACATCTTCGATCCCGCCAACGGCGGAGTCATGTTGTGGCAGCACCTGTTCTGGTTCTTCGGTCATCCCGAGGTGTACGTGCTGGCGCTGCCGTTCTTCGGCATCGTGTCGGAGATCTTCCCGGTCTTCTCGCGTAAGCCGATCTTCGGTTACAGCGGCCTGGTCTACGCCACGCTCGGTATCGCCGCCCTGTCCGTCGCCGTGTGGGCGCACCACATGTACGCCACCGGCGCGATCCTGCTGCCGTTCTTCTCGTTCATGACGTTCCTCATCGCGGTTCCGACCGGTGTGAAGTTCTTCAACTGGATCGGCACCATGTGGAAGGGCCAGTTGACGTTCGAGTCGCCGATGCTGTTCTCGGTCGGCTTCATCGTGACGTTCCTCTTCGGTGGCCTGTCCGGTGTCCTGCTCGCCAGCCCGCCGCTCGACTTCCAGCTGCACGATTCGTATTTCGTCGTCGCGCACTTCCACTACGTGCTGTTCGGCACCATCGTGTTCGCCACCTACGCGGGCATCTACTTCTGGTTCCCGAAGATGACGGGCCGGCTGATGGACGAGCGTCTCGCGAAGTGGCACTTCTGGTTGACGTTCATCGGCTTCCACGCCACGTTCCTCGTGCAGCACTGGCTCGGTAACGAGGGCATGCCCCGTCGCTACGCCGACTACCTGCCCACGGACAGCTTCACCACGTTGAACGCGTTCTCCACGGTCGGCGCGTTCGTCCTCGGTGCCTCGACGCTGCCGTTCATCTGGAACGTCTTCAAGAGCTACCGCTACGGCGAGGTCGTCACGGTCGACGACCCGTGGGGCTACGGCAACTCGCTCGAGTGGGCGACGAGCTGCCCGCCGCCGCGCCACAACTTCACCGAGCTGCCCCGGATCCGTTCGGAGCGCCCGGCGTTCGAGCTGCACTACCCGCACATGGTCGAGCGGATGCACGCCGAGGCCCACGTCGGACGCGGCCACACCCCCGCCGAGGCAGGGCGATGAGGGCGGGTCCGGCCCCGACCTGGCTGGACCAGCAGGTCGTACCGACCTACCGCCCCCACCCCGGTGCACTGCTGGTGCCGATGCTCGTCCTGGTGGTGACGCTGGCCTCGCCCCTGCTGATCCCCGTACCCGCCGCACTGGCCTTCGCGGCCACGGCGCTGGCGTGGGTCGTGTGCCGCGCCCGCTCCGGAGGAACCACCACCGAATAGCGTCCCGATCGATGATCCGAACGGACCGTTCAGTCCCGCCGAGGGCCTGAACGGTCCGTTCGCATCCCGCGTTGGAGGACATCGGAATTGGCGGACATCGGGGATCCTCCGCCGGCCGCCGTCACTCGATGCGACGTCGGTGCGCCCACCGGGTGAGCGCGTTCCGGTTGGACTGCTGTGTCTTGCGGAGCACGTTGGACGCGTGCGTCTCGACGGTCTTCACGGAGATCACCAGCGTCTCGGCGATCTCCCGGTACGTGTAGCCGCGAGCGAGCAGGCGCAACACCTCGAGTTCACGCGGAGTGAGCGAATCGAGTTCCGGATCGAGCGGCGGCTCGGGAACAGACGATCGCCCGGTGAACGAGTCGAGGACGAACCCCGCGAGACGCGGGCTGAACACCGCGTCCCCCCCGGCGACCCGCCGGACACCGTCTGCGAGTTCACGACCCGAGATCGTCTTGGTGACGTAACCCCGGGCACCCGCCCGGATCACCGCGATCACGTCCTCCGCCGCATCGGAGACGCTGAGCGCCAGGCACACCGGGCCCGGCGCGATCCCGGCCAGCACCGCGACGCCGCCGCCGTCCGGCATGTGCACGTCGAGCAGGACCACGTCCGGTGAGGTGGCGTCGATTCCCGCGATCGCCTCCGCGACTCCGCCGGCCTCACCGACCACCACGATGTCGGGTTCCGTTGCCAGCTCGGCCCGCACCCCCGACCGGAACACGGCATGATCGTCGACGAGAAACACCCGGAAAGCGGTGTCAGAGGAACCGGATTCGGGATTGCTTCCGGATGACGTCACCGAGGCTGCTCCTTGGGTCGGGCCGACTGCTCCGACCACTCTAGGTTGTCCGTGTCCTGGGTACCGAGCGGCATGTGGATGCGGATCTCGGTCCCCCTCCCGATCGCAGAATCGACGGTGACCTCGCCGCCGCGTCGCTCGACCCGCGCACGGATCGACTTCGCCAGCCCCTGGCGGTCCCCCGCGATGGCGTCGACGTCGAATCCGACGCCGCGGTCGCGGACGAAGACGTTCAACTCTGTGGACTCCGCCTCCGCGAAGACGTCGACGCTCGATTCACCGGAGTGCTTCGCCGCATTGACGAGCGCCTCACGCGTGGCACCGAGGACCGCCGTGACCGCCTCCGGGGTGATCCCCGAATCGGCCTCGGGCAGGTCGAGTCGCACATCGCCGACGGTGACGGTCTCGACCGCGACCCCGTACTGGTCCTCGACCTCGCCCGCGATCGTGCGCAACGCCTCCGCGAGACTCGCGTGCGCGGTCTCGCCCTCACCGAACAGCCACTTGCGCAGTTCCCGCTCCTGGCTGCGGGCCAAGCGCTGCACCTGCAGCGGCGAATCGGCCTGCTTCTGGATCAGCGCGAGCGTCTGGAGCACCGAGTCGTGCAGGTGCGAGGCGATCTCCTCACGCTCCTCGGTGCGGATCCGTGCCGCCCGCTCACGTCCGAGATCGCGCCACATCCGCAGCCACAGCGGCACGGTCAGCAGCCCGATCCCGACGAGAGTCACCACCACCGCCAGCACCGACGACCGCAGCGACGCCAGGTCGACCTGCGCCAGGATCACCACACCGAGCCCGAGGACGATCAGCGAGATGCCACCGAGGACCCGCGCCCAGGTGAGAACGGTCGGGCTCTGCGGTAGACCGAACACCGAGCGCGGACCGTCGGAGTCGTACTCCCGCCACACCAATGCCGCACCGACCGCGACCACGACGACGGGGACCAGCACCTCGGCGGCGGTACCGCTCGCCAGCGCGCCCAGTACCGCGGCCAGCGCGAGACCGAGGACGGCGAGGCCGAGTGCCCGCTGCCGCTCGGCGCGACTGGGACGCTCGGTGTCGGTGCCGGGCGGGGTGAAGATCCACAGCAGGCCGTACGCCGTGATCCCTGCGCCCGCGAGCGCGCCGAGCAGCACGAACGCCACCCGAACCTTGAACACGTCGACCCCGAGATGATCGGCGAGCCCGCCTGCGACACCACCGATGACCCGGCCACCGACGCGTCGTTCGAGCCTGGGTGGCCCCTCCGGCGACACCGGAGCGGTCACCGGCGTCTGGGCACGTGGGATCGGCTGCACACCTTCGATGGTGGCACGCGGTCACCGCCGCGCGCATCAGGGTGCAACCCTGACAACGGAGCGTCCTCCTCGGCGGAATATCAGGGTCGGTCCCTGATGTGCACGCACCCCCACGGGGTCGACGATGGACGCCATGAGCACAGCGACCTTCTCCGAACAGCTGAACCAGTTGTGGCGAACCCGGCCCGTGCGACTTCCCCGTCGAGGCCCGATCGCAGGCGTCGCGGCGGGCATCGGCCACCGCTACGACGTCGACCCCGTCCTCATACGAGTCGCGTTCGTCGTCTCGACGATCTTCGGCGGCGCGGGGATCGTCCTCTACCTGGCGGGATGGCTGCTGCTACCGCGTGCAGGTGACGACGCGTCCGCTGCCGAGTCGCTGCTCGGTCGTGGCCGGAGTTCGGCATCGAGCACGAAGACGATCGTCCTGGTGGTCGCACTCGCGATCGCGGTCAGCGCCTTCGGTCCGATCGGCGTCGGATTCGGCGGGTCCGGGATGTTCAGCATGGCGCTGATGCTCGGCGGGCTGTGGCTGCTGTTCCAACGCCGGCCGAATCCCCCGGCCACCATCCCCGACGCGGAGCCGTGGGCGGGCATCCCGACACCCGGGTTCCCGCACGCCAACCCGCGCGCGTGGCACGGCGACCCCACCGGCTGGCCCGGCGCCACACACACACCGCCAGGTGTCTTCGCGACGCTGCCGAAGACCTACGAACCGGGCTCCGCCACACCGTCCCCCGACGCGCCGACGGCCGACGCCTCGACGGACCCGGACGTCGCGGTCACACCGTCCTCCGCTTCGAGCGCGGCCGGCGGTGTCCCACCGACCGACGTCACGACGCCGCCCGCGTGGGATCCGCTCGGAGTGGCACCGTTCGCCTGGGATCTCCCCGAGCCAACGCCCGCACCGAAGCCGCCCGTCCCCGCCCCCGCCCGACCGAAGTCTCGGCTGACGTCGGTGGTGCTGGGATTGGCGATCCTCGCCACCGCCGCAGCGTGGGCACTCGCCGCGGCGACCGGATGGGACTGGTTGTCGCCCGGCCGGATCGGCGCCGTCGGCCTCGCCGTCGTCGGCGTCGGACTCGTCATCGGAGCCTTCCTGCGACGCGGATACGGACTGCTCGTCGTCACCGGACCACTCGTCGGCTTCGTCATCCTCGCCTCGCTCATCGGCCCCGTCGACTGGGAATCCGAGAACGTCGGCACCCGCACCTGGACACCCGCCGCCGCCACCGAGCTCGCTCCCGAATACACCGGGCAGCTCGGCGAATTCACGCTCGACCTGCGTCAGATCACGCTGTCCGAGGACAAGACCGTCGACGTCACCTCAGGGGTGGGCAGCTTCACCGTGCTCGTCCCGGAGAACATGAACGTCGTCAATCACTGCTCGATCGCGGTCGGGGACACCTACTGCCTTCCGGACGGGCTGAGCGGCGGCACCGACGGCACCGACGGGCCGGTACTGACCCTGAACATGAACGGCCGCATGGGAAATCTGGAGGTTCACCGTGGCTGACAACACCGACACCGACACCGACGCGACCGCCGGCACGCGCCGACGGCCGTCACCGGGCCTGCTGCTCGCCGGCCTGGCCGCGCTGCTCGTCAGCCTGTGGGCATTCATCGGACCGGACCGGCTCGGCGCCATCGGCGAAGGTCACGCCAAGTGGCTGTTCATCGTGGTCGCCGTCGTGGTCGGCGTGGTCCTCGTCATCTCCCCCGGCCGGCGGCGATGACTGCCAGGGGCGCTACCCGCAGACGCGGACGTTGCGGAGCTTCTGCAGAGCCGAGTGCTGATCGCGGTGCACCCGCTCGACCGAACATCCCAACGCCTCACCTGCCTGGGCAGCGCTGAGCCCCACGGCAGTTCGCAACACGAGCACGTCCCGTTCGTGTCGCGCCAATCCGTCCATCGGCCCCGGCGGCGTCACGTACGGCCGGGCGGCCTCGACACCGAGAACCGTCTCGGTGTAGACCACCCGCAGCGGGGATCGCACCCGGTCGGTGAGCACCGCGGCGAGCGCAACCGGAAGAACTCCCGCCGCAACGGAATCCGCAGCAGGTATCCCCAGCGCCGGAGCCAACTCGGCACGGCACATTCGCGTCACCAGCGCCCGGGTCGCGTCGCACAACAGGGCCACCCCGCCACGCTCACCGACCCCCGTGCGGTGTGCTCCCCAGACACCGCGCTCGAGCACCCGGTACGCCGTACCGGAGCCTTCCCCCGTCATGTCGTTCTCCTCGCGACTCGCATCGAACAAGTGAACCCCGCGAACCTTGGAGCCCGCGGGCAGAACTCACAGCGTTCCACAGCTCACTGACAGGAAGAATCCATCCCACCACCGACGAGGGCCGCCGACGCTGTGCGTCGACGGCCCTCGCAGGCGTCAGTGGGTCACTCCCACTCGATGGTTCCCGGCGGCTTGCTCGTAACGTCGAGCACGACGCGGTTGACGTCGGCCACCTCGTTGGTGATCCGGGTGGAGATCCGTTCGAGAACGTCGTACGGCAGACGCGTCCAGTCCGCGGTCATCGCGTCCTCACTGGACACCGGGCGCAGCACGATCGGATGCCCGTAGGTGCGTCCGTCGCCCTGGACACCGACACTGCGCACGTCCGCGAGCAACACCACCGGGCACTGCCAGATCTGGCCGTCGAGACCGGCCGCGGTGAGCTCCTCACGCGCGATCGCGTCGGCCTGGCGCAGCAGTTCGAGCCGCTCCCGGGTCACCTCACCCACGATGCGAATCGCCAGACCCGGACCGGGGAACGGCTGACGGGCAACGATCTCCTCGGGCAGGCCGAGCGCGCGGCCGACCGCGCGAACCTCGTCCTTGAACAGCAGACGCAGCGGCTCCACGAGCTTGAACTGCAGATCCTCGGGCAGGCCACCGACGTTGTGGTGGCTCTTGATGTTCGCGGTGCCCGCGCCGCCGCCGGACTCCACGACGTCGGGGTACAGCGTGCCCTGGACCAGGAAGTCCACGGCCTCGCCATGCGCGACGGACTCGCCGAGCACCTCCGTCACGGCACCCTCGAACGACCGGATGAACTCGCGTCCGATGATCTTGCGCTTGGCCTCCGGGTCGGAGACGCCGTCGAGTTCCGACAGGAACGTGTCGACCGCGTCGACGGTGATCAGCTTGGCCCCCGTCGAGGCGACGAAGTCCTGCTGCACCTGCTCCCGCTCACCCGCACGCAGCAGGCCGTGGTCGACGAACACACACGTCAACCGGTCGCCGATGGCCCGCTGCACGAGTGCGGCCGCGACCGCGGAATCGACGCCGCCGGAGAGGCCACAGATCGCCTTGCCGTCGCCGACCTGTTCCCGGACCTGCTCGATCAGGGCCTCGGCGATGTTCGCCGCCGTCCACGTCGGTGCAATGCCCGCGATCTCGCGCAGGAAACGGGTCAGGACCTGCTGGCCGTGCGGCGAGTGCAGGACCTCCGGGTGGTACTGGACGCCCGCCAGTCGCCGCGCCCGATCCTCGAACGCGGCGACCGGCGCGCCCGCGCTGGTCGCCGTGACCTCGAAGCCCTGCGGCGCGTCGGTGACGGCGTCGCCGTGGCTCATCCACACCGGCTGGGTGGTCGGCAGGCCCTCGTGCAGGACACCGCCGTCCACACTGAGCTGGGTGCGCCCGTACTCACGCGTGCCGGTGTGGGTGACCGTGCCACCCAGGGCACCGGCCATGGCCTGGAAGCCGTAGCAGATGCCGAACACCGGGATGTCGTGGTCGAAGAGGCGCGGGTCGAGCTGCGGCGCGCCGTCGGCGTACACGCTGGACGGTCCGCCGGACAGGATCACCGCCGCCGGCTTGCGTGCCACGATCTCCTCGACGGTCGCCGTGTGCGGCACCACCTCGGAGTAGACGCTGGCCTCACGGACCCGACGTGCGATCAGCTGCGCGTACTGCGCCCCGAAATCGACGACGAGTACCGGATTCTGCTGGCTGGGGCCGGAATGCTGGGTGTCTGCCACCCGCCCAGTCTAATGTGTGGCCGGGCCCACCCCGTCCTCACGCCCGCAGCTTCGCCCGCAGCTCGTGTTTGCGGGCCTTGCCGGTCGCGGTCTTCGGCAACTCGTCGACCACCAGGACCCGCTTGGGCACCTTGAACCCGGCCAGGTGGGCCTTCGCGTGAGCGATCACCGTCGCCTCCAACTGCTCGTCGGAGACGGCCGGATCCGATCCGACGACGACCGCGGTCACGGCCTCGCCCCACCGCTCGTCCGGCAGCCCGACCACCGAGCACTCGACGACGCCGGGAGCACCGGCGACGATTCGTTCGACCTCCACCGACGAGACGTTCTCGCCGCCCGACTTGATGATGTCCTTGAGGCGGTCGGTGAACCACACGACCTGCTCGGTGTCGAGGCGACCGACGTCGCCGCTGTGGAACCAGCCGTGCGCGAACGCGGCCGTGTTGGCGTCCGCGTTGTTCCAGTAGCCGCTGCACACGTGGGGGCCGCGGTAGACGATCTCGCCGGTCTCCCCGACGGGCGTCAATGCGCCATCCGCGATGATCCCGACCTGGACGGTCGGCGTCGCGGGCCCCCAGGAGTCGGGCTTGGTGTCGCGGTGCTCGGGCCACTGCAGCACGGTCGCGGGCACGACCTCGGTCTGACCCGATCCGAGGATCACCGCCGCATTCGGGAAGGCCGCGTCGACCTGGTCGAGCAGGGTCGCGGGCATCGGGGCCATCGCGTAGATGGCCAGGCGCACCGAGGACAGGTCGCGGGCCTGCTGCCCCTGCGCGGCGAGCGCGGCCGCGTACATGATCGGCAGCATCATCGCCGTGGTCACCCGGTGCGTCTCGATCGCGTCGAGGACCGCGCCCGGATCGAACGGTCCCGGCAGCACGACGGTGCCACCGATGAACAGCGTCGGCATGACGAGCGTGTTCAGTCCCGTGGTGTGGAAGAGCGGCAGCACGTTGAGCAGCACCGCGGGCTCGCTACCCCACCCGGCGCCCTGCATCAGCGCATTGGTCAGTCCGCCGATCATCAGGGAGGTATGACTGGTCAGGACGCCCTTGGGTCGCGAGGTCGTGCCCGAGGTGTAGAGGCACTGCGCGGTGTCGCGGTCGTCGACGAGGACCTCGAGTGGCCCGTCCACCGCGCGGGAGGCGATCCCCGTCCACGACAGGACCCGCCGCCCGGCGATCTCGGCGGGCGCACCCTCACCGGAGACGACGACGGTCGTCACCGCGTCGAGAGCCGGGAGGACCTTCTCGATCAACGGCACGAAGGCGGCGTCGGTGACGATCGTGGTGGTGCCGGAGTCACGCAGGATCCAGACGATGTCCTCCGGCGCGAGAACGAGGTTGACGGGCATCGCGACGAGTCCGGCCTTCGCGCAGCCGAAGTAGGTGGCCAGGAACTGCCACGAGTTGCCCATCAGCATCGCGACCGGCTGCTGCCGCTCCAGCCCGGCGTCGAGCAGAGCCCGGCCGACGGACTCGGCGGCCGTGTCGAGGTCCCGGTAGGTGACGGTGGTGCCACGGTCGAGGACCGCGGCTCGCGCCCCGAACATCCGTGCGGAGCGGGTCAGCGCGTCGCCGACCGACACACGGGTCGCGAGATTGATCTCGAGCTCGGACAGTCCGGACATATCGGGCTTCATGGGGTGCCAGCCTCCGCATCGATGGGTTGTTTCGGTCACTAAGCCATCACCGAGTGATGTCGGTCACTCGCGACTGTAGGGCCGGACGCCGAAACAATCAAGCATGATTGCTTGATTTCTGGCCGACGGTACGAAGAAGGCCCCCGACCTCACCGGTCGGGGGCCACTCCTACGAGGCAGGGTCAGGCCACGTCACTGCTGTCCGGCGACGCGGGCTTTCCGGAGCGGATCTCCACGATCGGCAGCACCAGCGCGGCGGGGGCACCGGCCGGGACCACCGGGGCGTTCGGCGCCACCGGCGCGAGACGCCGGTAGCCCTCCCCCTGCGCCGGACGCTCGTCCTGCTCACCCTTGTTCGGCCACAGCGACGCCGCGCGCTCGGCCTGCGCACTGATCGTGAGCGACGGGTTCACGCCGAGGTTCGCCGATACCGCGGCACCGTCCACGACGCTCAGCGTCGGGTAGCCGTACACCCGGTGATAGGGATCGATGACGCCTGTCGAGGCGTCCGCGCCGATCGCACAGCCGCCGAGGAAGTGTGCCGTCAGCGGAATGTTGAACACCTCGCCCCACGTGCCGCCCGCGACGCCGCCGATCTTCTCCGCGATCCGCCGCGTCGCCTCGTTGCCGACCGGGATCCACGTCGGGTTCGGCTCGCCGTGGCCCTGCTTGCTGGTGACCTTCCGGCGCCCGAACAGTCCACGCTTCGTGTAGGTGGTGATCGAGTTGTCGAGGTTCTGCATGACGAGCGCGATGATGGTCCGCTCGCTCCAGTTCTTGACGCTCAGCATGCGCAGCATCTGACCGGGATTGGCGGCAATGGTCTTGAGCAGCTTCACGAACCGCGGTGTGCTGCCGCCGCCGTCCGTCATCAGGGTCTGCAGCAGACCCATCGCGTTCGAGCCCTTGCCGTAGCGGACCGGCTCGATGTGGGTGTCGGCGGCGGGATGGAACGACGACGTGATCGCCACGCCCCGCGTCAGGTCCAGGCCGGGGTCGACCGTCAGCTTGGCCGCGCCGAGCAGCGCCTCGGAGTTGGTGCGCGTCAGCTCGCCGAGCGTCGGCGAGAGCTTCGACAGTGCGCCACTGTCCTTCATCGCGTGCAGCAGATGCTGCGTGCCCCACGTGCCCGCGGCGAGCACCACGTTGTCCGCGGTGAACGTCCGATGCCCCTTGCGCAGCTTGGCGCCGGTGCGGCGGGTCTGCACGTTCCAGGTCCCGTCGGACGCCTCGGTCAGTCCGGTCACCGTCGTCATGGGGATCACCGTCGCCCCCGCCCGCTCGGCGAGCCCGAGGTAGTTCTTGACGAGGGTGTTCTTGGCACCGTGGCGGCAGCCGGTCATGCACTCACCGCATTCGATGCATCCGGTCCGCGCGGGACCGGCACCCCCGAAATACGGATCGGCGACCGTCTCCCCCGGCTCACCGAAGAACACCCCGACCGGCGTCTGGATGAATGTGTCGCCGACACCCATGTCGTCGGCCACGGACTTGATCACGTCGTCGGCGGGTGTCATGTGCGGGTTCTGCACGACACCGAGCATCTTGCGCGCCTGGTCGTAGAACGGACTGAGCTCGGCATCCCAGTCGGTGATGCCCTGCCACTGCGGGTCCTGGAAGAACGACGACGGCGGCTTGTAGAGGGTGTTGGCGTAGTTCAGCGACCCACCGCCGACGCCCGCACCGGCGAGGATCATCACGTCACGCAGCAGGTGCACCCGCTGGATGCCGTAGCAGCCGAGAGCGGGCGCCCACAGGAATCGCTTGAGGTCCCAGCTGGTCTTCGCGAAGTCGGAGTCGGCGTAGCGGCGTCCGGCCTCGAGGATTCCGACCCGATAGCCTTTCTCGACCAGGCGCAACGCCGTGACGCTGCCCCCGAATCCGGAACCGACGATCAGCACGTCGTAATCCGTCGCACGCTTACCCATCAGGAGACCTCCACTGCCGTGAACCTGGTTGTTACCCGCCAGTATGCACCCCGGAGCTGTGACCGATCCCACAAGGGTGCCCTAACCGTAACGGGACGTAGCAGAAACCCTGCGCATCGCGACCCCGACAGACGTGAACGGACCGTCCGGACCCTCTGGGGGTCCGAACGGTCCGTTCACGACGAGCAGGCGGTCGGTCAGGCGCGGACCGTCAGGCCCACCTTCTGGAACTCCTTGAGGGTCGAGTAGCCGGACTTCGCCATCGAGCGGCGCAGTCCGCCGACCAGGTTCAGCGAACCGAACGGGTCGTTGGACGGACCCGTCAGCACCTGGTCCAGGCTCGGACGATCACCGAATGCGACGGGCAGCAGCGCGCCACGCGGCACCGACGGATGCGCAGCCGCCGACGGCCAGAACCAGCCACCTCCCGGCGCTTCCGCCGACGCGGCGAGCGGGGCACCCAGCACGGCCGCGTCCGCGCCACACGCGATCGCCTTGGCGAGATCACCCGACGTCGCGATGTCGCCGTCCGCGATCACGTGCACGTAGCGGCCACCGGTCTCGTCCAGGTAGTCGCGTCGCGCGGCGGCGGCGTCCGCGATGGCGGTCGCCATCGGAACACCGATGCCGAGGACCTCACCGGTCGTCGTCGCACCCTCGGTCGAGCCGTAGCCGACGATGACGCCCGCAGCGCCGGTGCGCATCAGGTGCAGCGCCGTGCGGTGATCGCTGACGCCACCCGCGACCACCGGCACGTCGAGCTCCGAGATGAAGGTCTTGAGGTTGAGCGGCTCGCTCCCGCTGTTCGCGACGTGCTCGGCGGAGATGATCGTGCCGTGGATGACCAGCAGGTCGATACCGGCCTTGATCAGCTCGGGGGTGAGCGCGCGAGCGTTCTGCGGGCTGACCCGGACCGCTGTCGTCACGCCCGCGTCACGTACCTGCGCGACCGCGGCCGCCAGCAGGTTCGCCTGGATCGGCGCGGCGTGCAGCTCCTGCAGACGAGCGATCGGCGCGTCCGGATCCTCGTCCGTCTCCGCAAGGTGCACGAGTTCGGCGAGCTTCGCCTCGACGTCCGCGTGCCTGCCCCACAGTCCCTCGCCGTTGATGACGCCGAGGCCGCCGCGCCGGCCCATCTCGATCGCGAACGACGGCGACACCAGCGCATCCGTCGGATGCGTCAGAACCGGGATGTCGAACCGGTAGGCATCGAGCTGCCAGGTGGTCGACACCTCCTTCGACGAACGGGTCCGACGGGACGGAACGATGTCGATGTCGTCCAGCTCGTAGGTGCGACGGGCGGTTCGGCCCATACCGATCTCAACGAGGTCGCGCACGCGCGCCCCTTTCTTCGATGTGTAGTTGACGCAAGTGACGTGGGAAAGGTCCGGTTACCGGGCCGCGTAGTTCGGGGCCTCGACCGTCATCGTGATGTCGTGCGGGTGGCTCTCCTTCAGACCCGCCGCGGTGATCTGCACGAACTGCGCTTCCTGCAGGTGCTCGATGGTGGTCGATCCGGTGTACCCCATCGCCGCGCGCAAGCCGCCGGTCAGCTGGTGGATGACCGAACCGAGCGGGCCGCGGAACGGAACCCGACCCTCGATGCCCTCCGGCACCAGCTTGTCCTCGGACAGCACGTCGTCCTGGAAGTAGCGGTCCTTCGAGTAGGACTTGCCCTGACCCCGGCTCTGCATCGCACCCAGCGAGCCCATGCCGCGGTAGCTCTTGAACTGCTTGCCACCGACGAGAACCATCTCGCCGGGCGACTCCGCCGTGCCCGCCAGGAGCGAACCGAGCATCGCCGTCGACGCGCCGGCCGCGAGCGCCTTCGCGATGTCTCCGGAGAACTGGAGGCCGCCGTCCGCGATGACGGGGACGCCGAGCGGCTTGCACGCCGCGACGGCCTCGAGGATCGCGGTGATCTGCGGTGCACCGACACCTGCGATGACGCGGGTGGTGCAGATCGAGCCCGGACCGACGCCGACCTTCACGGCGTCGACGCCCGCCTCGACGAGCGCCTGCGCGCCGCCGCGGGTCGCGACGTTTCCGCCGATGATCTGTACCCGATCGCCGACCTCGGCCTTGATCTTCGCGATCATCTCCAGCACACCGACGGAGTGGCCGTGCGCGCTGTCGACGACGAGGACGTCGACGCCCGCGTCGGTCAGCGCCATCGCACGCGCCCACGCGTCGTCGCCGACACCGACGGCCGCACCGACCAGCAGCCGGCCGTCCCGGTCCTTGGTCGCGTTCGGATGCTGCTCGGTCTTGACGAAGTCCTTGACCGTGATGAGTCCGGTGAGCTTGCCCTGGCCGTCGACGATGGGGAGCTTCTCGATCTTGTGGCGACGCAGCAGCCCGAGCGCGGCGTCCGCCGTGACGCCTTCCTGCGCCGTGATCAGCGGGGTCTTCGTCATCACCTCGGACACCGGACGGCTGAGGTCGACCTCGAAACGCATGTCGCGGTTGGTGATGATGCCGACGAGCTGACCGGCGTCGTCCGTGACGGGCAGACCGGAGATCCGGAACCGCGCGCACATGGCGTCGACCTCGGCGATGGTGTTCGTCGGCGAACACGTCACCGGGTCGGTGACCATGCCTGCCTCGGACCGCTTCACGGTTTCCACCTGCGACGCCTGCGCATCGGTCGAGAGGTTGCGATGCAGCACACCCATGCCGCCCGCGCGGGCCATGGCGATCGCCATCCGCGCCTCGGTGACGGTGTCCATCGCCGAGCTCACCAACGGCACTCGCAGCCGGATGTCGCGAGTGAGCTGGCTGGACGTGTCGACCTGACTGGGGATGACGTCCGACGCGGCGGGCAGCAACAGCACGTCGTCGAAGGTAAGTCCGAGCATCGCGACCTTGTCGGCGCGGTCTCCACCGGTGTGCACGTGCCCTCCGGAATTAGTCATGCGGCTGTCGAACCTTTCCATCGAACGTCGGTTGCACTGGACCGTCGGCCCCGGCGGCGCACGTGGGAAACCCCGTGCAGCCACTCGCCCATGGGCCGAAATGTCGCGATTCTTCGGACAGAATCAATGCTCGATCCCCAGCGAAGTATTCCCTCGGACCGGTCACCATGGTATCGGCTGCGCGCGTGTGCAGGCGAACCCGGTTGACTCAGACGGGTGGCGCAGAGTGCCCCGCGCTGCGTACCGTGGTGCTGTGCGTGATCAATTGCCTCCCGGTCTGCCGCCGGACCCGTTCGCCGGCGACCCGTCCGACCCGTCCGCCGCGCTGGATGCACTCGAGCCGGGCCAGCCCCTCGACCCCCATGAGCGCCTCGCCGTCGAAGAAGACCTGGCGGACCTCGCGGTCTACGAGGCACTGTTGGCGCATCGCGGAATTCGCGGCCTGGTCGTCTGTTGCGACGATTGCCAACAGGACCACTACCACGACTGGGACATGCTGCGAGCGAACCTGCTCCAGCTGCTCGTCGACGGCACGGTCCGCCCCCACGAGCCCGCATACGATCCGGTCCCCGAGGCCTATGTCACGTGGGACTACTGCCGCGGATACGCCGACGCGTCGATGAACGAGGCACTCCACGGAGACGGTTTCGACGCCTGACCGGGACGCGCACTCCGGCACTCGAACACAGAACGGCTCGACGAGCACTGCTCGTCGGGCCGTTCTCGGTTCTAGCTCGTGGGCGCCTCGGGCGACAACTGCCGCGTCTCGATCGGCGTCTTCTCCGTCGTCGGGACCGCCGTGGTCGGCTTCGGTGCCGTCGAGCCGGTATCCGGGGTGAGAACGATCTCGGGTCCGGGGGGCGGCGACGTCGTCACGGGCGGAACGACCGTGACGGTCGTCTCGAGGGGAAGCTCCGTCACCGGCAACGTCGGCCTGACGAGAGCGTCCGTCGGATACTCCGGCACCGTGGTCGGCGGGATCCCCGGCAGCGTCGTTGCCACCGGAACCTGCACCGTCGTCGTGACGCCGGGAACCTGCGGAGGCGGAACGGGAAGCGCACTCGTGGCGGTGGCGTCGGCCATCAGACGGTCGTGCCAGGCGTTCAACTCGTCGCGTTTCGCCGAATCACTCACGGCGCCGACGCGCTTGCTCGCGGACTCCAGCACGGCCATCGCACCCTCGGCGTCGCCGGACCGGATCATCCGCTCGGCTTCCTCGAGGTTGTTCTTCGTGTCGATGCCGGCGACGGTCGAGTTGGCGCGCTCCGTGAAGACGACCGACTTGACCTTCCACAACGGATCACCGGGCTGGGCGTTGTACGACCCGACGGTGATCCCTGCCATCACGACCGCGATCGCCGCCGCGGCGCCCGCGACCGGACGCAGCAGTCGGAGCGAACCGCGCCGCGGAGTCTGATCGCGCGCGATCTCGGCGTCGACGGCGGCAGCGACCTCGTCGAGTGTCGGGCCCACAGGGAGTTCGGGGGCGACGATCTCGGCCCTCCAGCCGGCCAGCAGCGAGGCGAGACGGTACTCCTCCGCAGTCGCGGTAGGGACGTCACCACCGCTCGCGAGAGCGTCGATGAGGGCGTCGTCACGCTGAACCGCCGCGAGGTCGAACGGCTGACCGCTCGCCGTCTCCTCTGCAAACGGATCACCCTGCGACGGGGTGAGGTCGGCGTCGGACGCATTGTGTTGCCGTGACCACTTACCGTGGCCACGCCTGTTCCCCCTAGCCATACATCTCACCCGCTTTCGCTACTTCGGTCTTCAATTTCGCGAGCGCCCGGTGCTGGGCTACTCGTACTGCTCCCGCCGTACTCCCGACGGCGGCCGCCGTTTCCTCCGCGGACAGACCCACTACCAGTCGGAGGATGACGATTTCTCGATGCTTGTCGGACAGTGTGGCGAGCAGGGAGTTGACCTGCCTGCTCGTCTCGGAATCGAGGGCGAGTTGTTCCGGCCCCTCGTCAACCGAGACCACATCTGGTACTTCGGCCATCGACTCGGATCGGTTACGTCCCGCGCTGCGGTGTGCATCGGCCACCTTGTGCGAGGCAATCCCGTACACGAATGCCATGAACGGCCGCCCCTGGTCCCGATATCGGGGTAGGGCCGTCATCACAGCCAGGCACACCTCCTGCGCCACATCGTCCGCGGACAGGTGTCCCCGTTCCGCGGCTCCGACCCGTGATCGGCAATAACGCACGACCATGGGTCGGACAAACTCCAGAACTCGAGCCAAAGCAACCCGATCGCCCTGCGCTGCCGCAGCGACGGCTGAGTCCAACTCCTCGCTCGTACTACTCATCGACAGACAAAGTCCTGGCGTTACAGTGGCGCGCCTGTGACGGAGCGCTCCCGACCGGATGGCGGAACGCTTGAAGGATAGCGACCTTCCGTCACGATTCTCGGAATCGCCCGCCTGCGGCCACAACCGAGGCCTCGGCGCGTTGGCGAACCTCCTGGAAGCGGGGCGCCGGCGCGACCCCGCACAGCAGCATCGAGGCGGCCCAGCGGAGTGGGACGAGATCGTGTTCGTCGCAGCGCGCGAGAACGCGGAGAGCCGGGTCGACTGCCGCGGCAGGGTCGGGTCCGGCACTGACGGCGGCTGCGACGAGCAGTTCCGACTTGACCTGGTGCCGCACCGAGGGTGACCCGTCTGCCAATTCGAGTGCGCGCCTCGCGTTCACTAGACCCTGGACCGCGTCGCCCGAGGCAAGGGACATCTCGGCCGTCACCCAGTGCAGTCTGATCCGTTGGCGCCACAGGTCGGGGCTCGCGTCGCCGAGGAGCTCGGCGCACCGTTCGAGCAGACGGAACC
This sequence comes from Rhodococcus sp. Q, assembly GCF_005503035.1. NCBI lineage: Bacteria > Bacillati > Actinomycetota > Actinomycetes > Mycobacteriales > Nocardiaceae > Rhodococcus > Rhodococcus sp. Q. The sequence goes on along the minus strand of NZ_SCOY01000045.1, from coordinate 18,645 downwards.
CGAGATCCAGTCGGCCACATCCGAGCGCGTCGGCGGCCAGTCCGGTCACTGCGTCGCAGCGCGCGGCCCTGGCACCGGGAGCCTGCGAATCGCCGAGGACGGCGAGCGCACGGCCGTCGTGCGCGGACGCGAGCCGGTGCCATCCGAGTTGCCGCAGCAGTGATGCCTCGGTACTTGCCACGAGCGAGTCGAGGACGGCACCGGCGCGGCTGCGCCGCAGCACTGCGAGTTCGGTGCGAGCGGCGGCGTAGCGACCCTGCCCACCGAGCGCGACGGCGCGCAGCCACCGGTCGTGCGGCGCGGCTGCGGGCGGGACGGTGCCACCCGGCGCCGGTCCGAATGCGATGGCGTCGAGCGAGTCGACGGCGAGGGTTGCGAACACGACGTAAGGGTAGAGGTGCGCCGCCGCGAACCGACACGGACACCGCGCCGTCACCAATTGTTACCGATGCGTTCTTCGACAGTTTCGGTCACATTACGATTTCGACTTGCGTAAATATTGAGCACATTTTATGAGAGTCAATTGCCGATAACGGCCAGGGCCGCCTCGGCAGGCGATCTCACCCGTGGAAGCGGGGCGAACGCGTCACCCGACGCCCGTCGACTCGAGAAACCCGACAAACTCCCAGTACAGCGGCGGAAATAGTGCAGTACGCACGTACGGGAGGCACACCCTGAGCGCCTCCCCGAAGAATCACGAAATAGTGTCAATGTCGATGAACAGAGCGTTAATTCCTCGCCGTGGAGGTATGTAAATCACCACGCGCAGAACTGTTGACTCGATTTCCACGCCGACTATAACGTTGCTGTTGAAATTGAGTACTTGTGTGAACGACCTTCACAGTCGTACTCGCGAACTGGGTTCCGCACCCACCGGGAGCACTCGCTGTGATGCAGATGCAGACCAAGCCACGGTGAGAGCAGTGCCCGAGCCGCCGACGTCAGGAGATGGAATGCCGCAACCAAATCACCTCCCCGGCCCCAATGCCGACATCTGGGACTGGCAGATGCACGGACTCTGCCGCGGCGTCGACTCCGCGATGTTCTTCCACCCAGACGGCGAGCGAGGCCGTGCCCGCGCGCAGCGCGAGATGCGGGCAAAGGAGATGTGCAGGCAATGCCCCGTCCTGACCCAATGCCGCAACCACGCCCTCACCGTCTGTGAGCCCTACGGCATCTGGGGTGGGATGTCCGAAGCCGAGCGGGAAGCGCACACGCGCCGCTTCCGCCAGAAGATCGCCTCCTGACGCGCACCTGAACAACTACGAAGCCCCGGACGGTCGAACCGTCCGGGGCTTCGTCGTGGTGAAACCTAGTGGCTGTGGCCGTGGCCGTGGCCTGCGGCCTCGTCGACGACGGGCTTGTCGACGACAGCGGACTCGGTGGTGAGCACCATCCGCGCGACGGACGCCGCGTTCACCACTGCCGAGCGGGTCACCTTGACGGGGTCGACGACACCGTCGGCGAGCAGGTCGCCGTAGGTGAGGGTGGCGGCGTTGAAGCCGTGACCCTTGGGCAACTCTGCGACCTTGCTGACCACGACGGAACCGTCGAGACCCGCATTGGTCGCGATCCAGTAGAGCGGCGCCTGAACTGCGGTCCGCACGACCTCGACACCGGTCGCCTCGTCACCCGAGAGCGACGCGGCGAGCTCGGTGAGCGACTGCGCGGCCTGCACGATGGCGGAACCGCCGCCGGGCACGATGCCTTCCTCGACCGCGGCCTTGGCAGCGTTGACGGCGTCCTCGACCCGGAACTTGCGCTCCTTGAGATCCGTCTCCGTCGCGGCGCCGACCTTGATGACGGCGACGCCGCCGGCCAGCTTCGCGAGACGCTCTTCGAGCTTCTCCCGATCCCAGTCGGAGTCGGTGTTCTCGATCTCGCGCTTGAGCTGACCGACGCGAGCGTCGATGTCGGCCTCGGTGCCTGCACCGTCGACGATGGTCGTCTCGTCCTTGGTGACGACGACGCGGCGCGCGGAGCCGAGCAGCTCGAGGCCGGCGTCCTTGAGCGTGACGCCCATGTCTGCGGTGATGACGGTGCCCGCGGTGACCACGGCGAGATCCTCGAGGAACGCCTTGCGGCGGTCACCGAAGAACGGCGCCTTGACGGCGACGGCCTTGATGGTCTTGCGGATGGAGTTGACGACGAGCGTCGAGAGGGTCTCGCCTTCGATGTCCTCGGCGATGATCAGGACCGGCTTGCCGGACTCGGCGATCTTCTCGAGCAGCGGCAGGAACTCCGGCAGGGAGCTGATCTTCTCGCGGTACAGCACCACCAGCGCGTCCTCGAGCACGGCCTGCTGCGCATCGATGTCGGTGATGAAGTACGGGGAGAGGTAGCCCTTGTCGAACTGGACGCCCTCGGTGACCACGAGCTCGGTCGCGAGGGTCGAGGACTCCTCGACCGTGACGACGCCGTCGATGCCGACGCGGGTCATGGCCTCGCCGACGAGTTCGCCGATCTCGGCGTCGCGCGAGGAGACGGTGGCGACCTGCGCGATCGCCTCCTTGCCCTCGACCGGGGTGGCCGCGGCGAGCAGGGCCTCGGCGACCGCGTCGGCCGCCTTGGAGATGCCGACGCCGAGCGCGATCGGGTTGGCGCCTGCCGCGACGTTGCGCAGGCCGGTCTTGACGAGCGCCTGGGCGAGGACGGTCGCGGTGGTGGTGCCGTCGCCCGCGACGTCGTTGGTCTTGGTGGCGACGGACTTGACGAGCTGGGCGCCGAGGTTCTCGAAGGGATCCTCGAGCTCGATCTCGCGAGCGATGGAGACGCCGTCATTGGTAACGGTCGGACCGCCGAACGCCTTGGCCAGCACGACGTGCCTGCCGCGGGGGCCGAGGGTCACCTTGACCGCGTCCGCGAGCTGGTCGACGCCACGCTCGAGAGCGCGGCGAGCGGTCTCGTTGAATTCGATCTGCTTGGACATATGTGCTGTTACTCCTGGGAAGGTCGGCGAGCCGTACCTGCTGAAGGTGCTCCTGAACGCGATCCGCCCCGGGTCCGTGGACGGAACACCGGGGCGGATGCATGTGGCTACTTGGAGACGACAGCCAGCACGTCGCGAGCCGACAGGATCAGGTATTCCTGGCCGGAGTACTTGATCTCGGTTCCGCCGTACTTGCTGTAGATGACGGTGTCGCCCTCCTGGACGTCCAGCGGGATGCGCTTCTCGCCATCTTCGTCCCAGCGGCCGGGGCCGACTGCGACAACGGTGCCCTCCTGCGGCTTTTCCTTCGCCGTGTCCGGGATGACCAGGCCAGAGGCCGTCGTCGTTTCGGCCTCGTTGGCCTGGACGAGGATCTTGTCCTCGAGCGGCTTGATGTTCACGCTCGCCACGATGAGCCTCCACTTTCGGGGGATTCAGGCGCCCCGGGGCTGTTCCCCTGGGCGTGTCGTCTTTTCACGCATGTGGCCCTGTCCCCCGATCGCGTCGTCGCGGGTGCCGTGACCGGGTCAGCGCCAACTAGCACTCTATACATGCGAGTGCCAGCACTCAAGGGAGGAGTGTGCGGGATGGCGCACGTCCGTCGCTGACACGCATCCGCTGTCCGCGGGTCGTCCTCGCGCACAGTCCGGCGTTCACCTACTGTTACCCGGATGGTCAACCTGGACAGGCGTGGTTTCCTCGGTCTCGCCGGCATCGGTGCCGCCGGCGCACTGGGCGTCGGAGCATTCGGTGCCGGAGCTCTCGGACGCTCCCCGTGGGGGACGTGGCACGCGGGCGCCGCAGAGCTGCCCGCATCGTTCGCGGGTACCACCCTCGAGACCGTCGCGACGCCGGTCGGGTCGAGCGGATACCGCAAGCTGACCGCCGGACCGGGATGGCCGACGATCGTCCGCGGGGAACTCGCGGAACCGAAGTCGGGGCGCGACGAGCGCCGGAAGGCACTGGCATCGCTGGTTCAGCTCACCGATGTGCACCTGATCGACGCGCAGTGCCCACTGCGGTTCGAGTACATCGCACCGTTCAACGGCTCGGCGTTCCGCCCGCACGAGACACTGACCACGCAGGGTCTGGTGTCGTTGGTGCAGCGCGTCAACGCGGTCGCGGCGGGTCCGCACACCGGTCGCGCGTTCGATGCGGTGGTGTCCACGGGCGACAACACCGACAACCACGAGCACGCCGAACTCGGCTGGTTCCTCACCGCGCTGAACGGCGGCACCTTCATCCCGAACACGGGGGCCGCGGACCGCTACGAGGGCGTGCAGAACTCGGGTTCGGACCTCTACTGGAATCCCGAATCACCGATCCCGGACGTGTACAAGCAGGCCGGCTTCCCCGAGATTCCGGGATTGCTCGGCGCCGCGCTGACCCCGGTGACGAGCCCGGGCCTCGACACGCCCTGGTTCAGCGTCTTCGGCAATCACGACGACTCGGTGTCGGGCACGCTCCCCAGCGGGATCGGGCCACTGGACGCCATGTACACCGGCAACCTCAAGATCGAGGTGCCCGGTTCGCCCGAGGAGGCGATGTCCGTCGCGATGGCCACGAAGTCGGGGCCGGGCGCCGTCCTGAACGCGCTCGCCGCGATCACCTCTCCTCCGCGCCACGTCACCCCGGACCCGTCCCGGGCGCCGTTCACGCCGCGTGAGTACATCGCCGCGCACCTCGATCCCGCACAGACCGGCCCCGGTCCCGTCGGGCACGGATTCGCGCCGGACGCCGCCGAGACCGGAATCGGCTACTACTCCTTCGAGATCGCGCCCGGCGTCGTGGGGATCGGCATGGACTCGACGAACCCGGCGGGATTCGTCGACGGCTCGCTCGGCGAGGCCCAGTTCCGATGGATCGAACGGACCCTGATCGAGGGCAGCAGCCGATACTTCGGCGCCGACGGACGCGCGGTCGAGCAGAGCCGCGAGGACGTGCTGTTCCTGCTCTTCAGCCACCACACCAGCACCTCGATGGACAATCTGATCCCTGATCCCGCCCATCCGCTCGAGGCGCGGCACAGCGGCGGCGAACTGGTGGCGCTGCTGCAGCGATTCCCGAACGTCCTCGCGTGGGTCAACGGACATACCCACGACAACCGGATCACGCCGCATCCGGGCCCGACACCCGCGCAGGGGTTCTGGGAGATCAACACCGCCTCGCACGTCGACTTCCCCCAGCACGCGCGGATCGTGGAGGTCGTCGACAACGCGGACGGAACGCTGTCGCTGCTGACCACGTTGATCGAGGCGGACAGCCCCTACGAGGCGAAGCACGGCGACTTCTCACCGGCGGGTCTGGCGTCGTTGTATCGCGAATTGTCGTTCAACGACATCCATGCCGATCCGGCGCGGCTGGGTGGCACGGTCGACCACAACACCGAGTTGCTCCTGCCGTCCCCCCGGGCGTGACCAGCGCAGATCACACTCGGCGAATGTTGCACGCAGAATGCAAGTAATATAGCGTTCTCAGCGTGCAGCTCACCAAGTTCACAGATCTCGGGCTGCGCGTGATGATGCGGCTTGCCGTGGCTCCCGGGGGCGGTGGCCTGACGACCGGTCAGGTGGCGGACGAGATGTCGATTCCGTACACGCACACCACCAAAGTGGTGCTCCGACTGAAGGAACTCGGCATGGTCGAAGCCCGCCGTGGCCGGGGCGGCGGGCTGAACATCACCGAAAAGGCCAGGACCACCTCCGTCGGCTGGCTCACGCGGCAACTCGAGGGCAACGACGAAGTCGTCACGTGCGAAGGCACCACGCCGTGCCCGCTCCGTCACGGCTGCCGCCTGCGAGGCGCACTGCGCCGGGCACAGGACGCGTTCTACGCCGCCCTGGACCACATCACCGTCGACGACCTGGTTCGCGAACCCGACACCCGCGTCCTGCTGAACCTGTCGACCCCGCCTCCGCGCCAGGACCTGGCCTAAGTCGCGCTGTCGTCGGTGCCGCGGCGCATCCGGCCTGCCCGCACCGCTTCGCTGATCACCTTGACGCCGATCCCCAGCAACACCAGGTTGCCCACGATCTGCGCCGTGACCACGGCGCGCGCCGCCGCCGTGTCGGCGACGATGTCGCCGAAGCCGACGGTGGAGAAACAGACGAGCGCGAAGTACAGCGCGTCGAGACGCGACAACTGTTCGTTGAAGCTGTCCGCCACCGCCAGCGACATCAGGTGATAGGTGGTGGCGAACACCAGCAGATAGGTCGGGACCGTCACGGCGAGAGCCTCGACCGACTGCACGGCCGGATACTTCGCGTTGACGATCCGACGGACCTGCCAGACGAACACCACGGACACCACGACCGCGCACACCACCAACGCGCCGATCGCCCCGATCGAGACGATGTCGTTCATCGGCACCACGAAATACACGACGAGCAGCAGCAACGCGGACAACACGGGCCGTAGGATTGCCCGCCGAATCAGCTCACGCTGCTCGGTTCTCGGCAGCGAGGCGAAGGTTCGCCTCGGTCGTTCGGCAGCGTCCTCAGTGGCCATCGCCGCGCACCGACGACTGGCTGACCGTGACGGACAGTCCTGGATCGGTGGCGACGGACAGCGGCGACGGAGTCGCGCCTCCGGCGATGACGTGGGCACCCAGTGCGGCGATCATTACGCCATTGTCGGTGCAGAGACGCGGTTTCGGGATGCGAAGCGTCAGACCGGCCGCGTCACACCGCTCCTGCGCGAGCGACCGGATGCGGGAGTTCGCGGTCGCACCGCCACCGAGGACGAGGGTGTCGACGCCGACATCGGTGGCCGCCCGCACCGCCTTCATGGTCAACACGTCGGCGACGGCTTCCTGGAACGACGCCGCGACATCGGGAATGGACACCGGCTCACCGGCCCGTTCCTTGGACTCGACGTACCGCGCGACGGCCGTCTTCAGTCCGGAGAACGAGAAGTCGTGCCTGGCGTCGCGGGGCCCGGTCATTCCGCGGGGGAACGCGATGGCCTTCGGGTCGCCGTCGCGCGCGGCGGCGTCGAGCGCGGGCCCGCCGGGGAACCCGAGCCCGAGCAGGCGGGCGACCTTGTCGAACGCCTCCCCCGCCGCGTCGTCGACGGTGGTGCCGAGTTCCTCGATCGGCTGTCCGAGGTCGCGCACGTGCAGCAGATGCGTGTGCCCGCCGGAGACCAGGAGCGCCACGCACGGCGGCATCGGTCCGTGTTCGAGGGTGTCGACGGCGACGTGCCCGCCGAGGTGGTTGAGCGCGTAGAACGGCACGTCCCACGCCGCGGCGTAGGCCTTCGCGGCAGCGGCACCGACGAGCAACGCACCGGCCAGTCCGGGGCCGATGGTGACGGCGAGCGCGTCCGGCTTGGCGATTCCCGCCTGCGCGAGTGCGCGGCGCATCGTCGGCACGATCGCCTCCAGATGTGCGCGCGACGCGACTTCGGGGACCACGCCGCCGTAGCGGGCGTGCTCGTCGACGCTCGACGCGACCTCGTCGGCGAGCAACTCACAGGTGCCGTCGGCGTTCCACCGGACGATGCCGACTCCCGTTTCGTCGCAGGAGCTTTCGATTCCCATCACGATCACGACTGCTGCTCCTCGGGCACGGCGGACGGGTGCGGACGGCGCATCGTGTACGCGTCCGCCCCACTGGGTTGGTAGTAGTTGCGGCGGGTTCCCACGACCTCGAAGCCCTCCCGTTCGTACAGCGCGAGCGCGGCATCGTTGTCGGTGCGGACCTCCAGGAACACCGGACCGCCGTGACGGTCGGCGAGGCGCAGCAACTCGGCGAGCAACAGCGACCCCAGTCCGCGTCGGCGATGCTCGGGGTCGACGCCGATGGTGTGCACTTCCGACTCCGGCGCGAACGTGTTGCCCAGCAACGCGATCCCGGCGTAGCCGATGACGACGTCGCTCTGGTCGCGGATGACGACGTACCGGTTGTGGGAGTGGTCCAGTTCGGAGCGGAACGCGTCCGCGCTCCACGGGCCGTCGCCCGCGAACAGCAGCGACTCGAGTTCGGCGCAGCGCTCCGCGTCGGCGGGACGCATCGGACCGAGGGTGTCGCTCATTTCTTTCGGTCCGCGATCGCGACTGCGTCGGGACGCCGAAGGTACAGCGGCACAAGAGGTTCCGGATCGGCACCGGCGAGAATGTCCGATGCGGCCACCGCCACCAACCCGGCGGGCGACGGCGACGGCTCGCCGACCGCGGGAAGATCGAAGAGTGCGGCGTGCGCTTCCGAACCCGCCACGACAGCCGACGGCTGCGGTTCGAGGTCCGCGGGCTTGTCGACACCGGGGCCGGTCACCCGGACTCCACCCGAGTACCGGGCCCAGTACACCTCGCGGCGCCGGGCGTCGGTGACCACCAGGAGATCTCGGTCGTCGGCGGCGTCCACGGCGATCGCGTCGAGGCTGCACACCCCGTACACGGGGCGGCCGAGTGCATCGCCGAATGCCGCCGCGGTCGCCATCCCGACACGCAGGCCCGTGTACGGCCCGGGCCCGATCCCGACGACGACGGCATCGAGGTCGGCGGGCTCGACGCCCGCCTCACCGAGGCATTCCATGATGTGCGGGGTCAGGACCTCCGCGTGGGCACGAGCATTGACGGTGACCCGCGACGCCAGTGTGCGGGGGACACCGCCGTCCAGGCGGACCACCCCCGCGGTGACGGCAGGGGTGGCGGTATCGACGGCGAGTACGAGCACGGTTTACCAGAATACCCGCACGTCAGTGTGGGTATTCACGAGACCCGGCCCCATTGCGCCGTCCGGACGTCGGACTCGGGTTCGCGGCGCAGCCGAACCAGCAGGTGCCGGTCGGTGAGGTGCTCGACGATCCCCTCGCCCCACTCGACGACGACGACCGCGTCGGCGAGGTCGGTGTCGAGGTCGAGCGCATCCAGTTCGTCGAAGGTCGCGGCGCGGTCGGCACCGAGGCCGAGGCGGTACGCGTCGACGTGCACCATCGCCACCGGCGCTCCCCCGCCGGGTCGCTCCCCCGCCCGGTGTTCGCGCGCGATGATGAAGGTCGGTGAACTGACCCGGCCCTGCACCCCGAGTCCCGCGGCGATCCCCCTGGCCAGTGCGGTCTTGCCGGCACCGAGAGGACCGTCCAGGACGACCAGGTCACCCGCGACCAGGTCGACGGCCAGTCGACGGCCGAACGCCTCGGTGTCCTCGACGGTCGGCAGATGGATCACCGCGTGCTCACGCACGGCGTCGTCCTCGTGCGCACGCGCGGCGTCGCCCTCGTGCGCACGCACGGCGTCGTCCCGGTCAGCCACCGATCCCCACTTCCCACTCGTTGTCGCCGGCCTCGATCGCACGCGTGACCAGTCGGTCGATCGCGTCGGTACATCGGATCGGAAACTCCAACTGCACCAGATGACCAGCCGAAACCACCCGCACCAGTTCGCTGTTCGTCAACGCACCGGCCAGCGCCTCCGACTGGGCGAACGGGATGACCATGTCGGCATCGCCGCACAGGACGAGGGCGGGCAGGTCCGCGATCACGGGCAGCGCCGCCGACTCGTCGTGCAGTTCCAGGGACTTGAGGAAGTTGACGATGGTCGTCACCGACGTCTCGTTGAGCATCCGGTCCGAGAACCCGTGCAGCGACGGACTGACCACGGTGCCGAACGACGCGGCGCGCATGATCGGCGCGATGATCGCGCGGGCCGCACCCCTGCCGAACTGCACCAACCCGGGTGCGGTGCGAACGGCCAGCCGGAACGCGTCGATCACCGGGTTGTCCAGGTTGCGGCTCAGGCCCGTCTTGTTCAGGCCCGCCGCCGCCGTCGCGAGCAGTCCGACGCCGATCACTCGGGTGCCGAACAGTTCCGGTACCTGTCGCGCCATCGACAGGACGGTCATGCCGCCCATCGAGTGCCCGACGAGAACCACCGGGCCCGTCGGAGCCACGGCCCGCAGCACCGCGTGCAGGTCACGCCCCAACTGTCCGATCGTGCACGACTCGGCACTCGGGGTACCGGAGCGTCCGTGTCCGCGCTGGTCGTAGAACACCATCCGCACCGAGTCGCCCCACCGGCGCTGCAGGTGCTTCCGCTGGAAGTGCCAGGAATCCATCCGGAGGCAGTACCCGTGGACGAACACCACTGTCAGGGGCGCGGTCGCCGGCCCGACCTCACGGATCGCGAGCGTGACGCCGTCATCGGCGACGACGAGGCTGCCGCGGTCGCTGTCGAGCAGGCCGAAGTCCTCGTCGGCGTGCCGGTCACGGCGCCGCCGCGACGGTTCGGGTTTGGTACGAACGGCTCGCACTCCGGCGAATGCACCCACCGCGGTGGCCACACCCGCACCGCCGAGGACGCCTCTTCGACCACGCGGCGTCACCGGACGCCCTCGCCGCCACCGACGTAGGTGCGCACGACCCGACCGCGCACGCCGGTGACCACCTCGTAGTGGATGGTGTCCAGCATGTCGGCCCACTCCTGCGCAACGGGCCCACCGTCGTCGCCGGGACCGAACAGGATCGCGGTGTCGCCCTCCGCGACCGAACCGGGATCGGCACCCAGATCGACCACGACCTGGTCCATGCACACGCGGCCGATCTGCGGGAACCGGCGAGAGCCGATCTGGACTTCGAATCGTCCGCTGAGCGACCTCGGCACCCCGTCCGCGTAGCCGACCGGCAGCAGCGCGACGGTGGTGTCGCGAGGCGCGATCCAGGTGTGCCCGTACGACACACCGGCCCCGGCCTCGACCTTCTTGACCAGGGCGATACGGGTTCGCATGGTCATCGCGGGACGCAGGCCGAATCCGCCGAGCTCGGGCACCGGCGACAGCCCGTACAGCGCGATACCGGGCCGGACCATGTCGAACCGCAGGTCCGGTCGGGTCAGCGTCGCGGCGGAATTGGACAGGTGAACCCGGTCGGCGTGCAGGCCGAGCCGCGCCGCACGCGCCACCGCATCGCGGAGTACGTCCGCCTGCCGGTCGATGACGGGGTGGTGGGGTTGGTCTGCGTGGGCGAGGTGGGAGAACACTCCACCGAACCTGACCGATCCCTCGGCCTGCGCACGGGCGAGCCCGGCCAGGACGTCGTCGAGTTCGACGGCGGAGACGCCGTTGCGGTTCAGCCCGGTGTCCACCTTCATCGACACGACCGCCGTCGACCCGGTCGCGTGCGCGGCCGCGATCACCGAATCCAGGTGTCGCGGCGACGACACGGCGATCTCGATGTCCGCGGCGACCGCGGCACGGAAGTCTGTGTCGGGGGTGTGCAGCCAGGACACCACCGGCGCGGTGATCCCGGCCGCACGCAGCGCGACGGCCTCGTCGACGGTGGTGACACCCAACTCCGCGGCACCGGCTGCCAGCGCCGCACGCCCGACCGCAACCGCCCCGTGGTTGTAGGCGTCGGCCTTGACGACCGCCATCACGCCCGCGTCGCCCGCGTGTTCACACAGCAGGCCGACGTTGTGGGCGATGGCGTCGAGGTCGATCAGGGCTTCCGCTTGCGGTGCAGGTTTGGGTGATCCCACCTGCGGCGCGGGTGCCGACGAGAAGGCACCCGCAGTGGGGGCGGGTGCCGTTCGGTCACTGTTCACGGCGATGATCATGATGCTTCGATACTGCCACCGGGGGCTGTTTCGCCCCAATGGCGTGGCTCACCGAGCTGATCACATTCCGAGAACCTTCTGCGCGCGAAGGACTCGGATCGAGGACCTGACCTGCGACAACAAGGTTCCGGCCGAGATCGGTGCGGCCACCTCGGAGCCGTCGCCCGCCGCGAGGGCCGCTGCCAGCGAATGCGCTCGGGCCCCCATGGCCGCAGCAGTCGCGGGGCTCGGTCCCGTGGAGAGCAGCGCCCCGATCACGCCGGCAAGGACGTCACCCGATCCGGCTGTCGCCGCGGCCGACCCGCCTGCGTCGTTGACGAGAACCCTTCCTTCGGGGTCTGCGATCACGGTGGCGCGCCCCTTGAGCAAGACCGTCACGCCCCACTCGGCGGCGAGGTCGCGGGTGCGTCCGACACGATCGTCGGCGGGGTCGACGCCGGTCAGACGCTCGAACTCGCCCGCGTGCGGGGTGAGCAGGGTCGGCGCTGTGCGCTCACGCACGAGTGCGGGGTCGGCGGCGAGGACGGTGAGGCCGTCGGCGTCCACCAGGACGGGAAGATCCGTCGCGAGTACGTCGCGCACCACCTCCTGCGCGCTCGCCCCCGTCCCGATGCCAGGGCCGACCACCCATGCCTGGACGCGGCCCGCCTCCGCGAATCCGTCGGCGGCGACAACCTCCGGCCACTGCGAGAGCACCTGCGGTGCAACCGATCCCGCATAGCGCACCATGCCCGACGTCGCGGCGACCGCACCCCCGCAACACAGGACCGCGGCACCCGGATAGCCGGCGCTGCCCGCCGCGACGCCGACGACTCCCTGGCTGTACTTGTCGTCGACGGCGCCGGGAATCGGCCACCGCTCCCCCACCTCGTTCGGGGTGAGCGCGGCAATCGTCGTGGCCGGAAGGTCCAGACCGATGTCGACCAGTTCGATTCGTCCACAACGACTTCCGGCCAACGCATGAACCGGCTTGAGTGCACCGAACGCCACGGTCACCGCCGCGGTGACCGCGGGCCCCGACACGGCTCCGGTGTCCGGGTCGACGCCGCTGGGCAGGTCGACGGCGACGATCGGCGCGGTGACCGACGCGACGAGTGCGGCGGCGGCGGGACGAAGCGGCCCCCGCCCGGAGATCCCGACGATGCCGTCGAGCACGAGGTCCGGGTTCCCCACGTCGGCGACGACCCGGCCACCTGCCGATCGGAACGCCGAGAGCCCGGCAGCATGGGCCCTCGACGGGTCGAGCAGGACCGCGGTCACCGCGACCCCGCGTCGTCGCAGGATCGCGCCTGCCCACAGCGCGTCACCGCCGTTGTCACCGGACCCGACGAGCAGCGTCACCGTCCGGCCCGCGACACCGCTGGTACGCGCACGAAGTTCGGCTGTCACGACCCGGGCGAGTCCGTGCGCCGCCCGCCGCATCAGCGTCCCCTCGGGCAGGGAGGCAAGCAGCGGAGCCTCGGCCGCACGAACCTGCTCGACAGTGTGGAACTCGCGCACGGACGTCCTCCCGATCGGTGTGTGGGTGATTGTCACCCCGATCGGGGTGACAATCACTCACAGGCGGCGGAGCCGCACGTCACTCGACGGTGACGGACTTCGCCAGGTTGCGCGGCTTGTCGACGTCGTAGCCGCGGGCGCGGGCGATCTCCGCCGCGAACACCTGCAGCGGCACCGTCGACAGCAACGGCTGCAGCAGCGTCGGAGCCGCGGGGATCTCGATCAGGTGATCCGCGTGCGGACGCACCATCTCGTCGCCCTCCTCCGCGATCACGATCGTCCGGGCACCACGCGCCTTGATCTCCTGGATGTTCGAGACCAGCTTCGAGTGCAGGACCGCACGGCCCTTCGGCGACGGCATCACGACGATGACCGGCAGGCCCTCCTCGATCAACGCGATCGGACCGTGCTTGAGCTCACCGGCCGCGAAGCCCTCCGCGTGCATGTACGCCAGCTCCTTGAGCTTGAGCGCACCCTCGAGCGCGACCGGGTAGCCGACGTGCCTGCCGAGGAACAGGACGGTCGACGCGTCCGCGAACTCCCGGGCCAGCGCACGCACCGGTTCGACGGTCTCCAGCACCCGCGTGACGAGGGCGGGCATCGCCTCGAGCTCGGCGTACTCGCGGGCCACCTCGTCGGGGTACTTGGTGCCGCGCGCCTGCGCGAGGGCCAGCCCGACGAGGTAGTTCGCGGTCACCTGGGCGAGGAACGCCTTCGTCGACGCGACGGCGATCTCCGGACCGGCCCGCGTGTAGAGGACGGCGTCCGCCTCGCGCGGAATCTGGGCGCCGTTGGTGTTGCAGATCGCGAGCACGCGGGCCTTCTGGTCCTTCGCGTGCTTGACGGCTTCGAGGGTGTCGGCCGTCTCGCCCGACTGGGAGATCGCGACGACCAGCGTCGAGCGGTCGAGGACGGGATCGCGGTACCGGAACTCGCTGGCCAGTTCGACCTCGACGGGCAGCCGCGTCCAGTGCTCGATCGCGTACTTCGCGAGGAGGCCGGAGTGGTAGGCGCTGCCACAGGCGACGACGAACACCTTGTCGACGTCGCGCAGCTCCTGGTCGGACAGTCGCTGTTCGTCCAGGACGATCCGGCCGTTCTCGAAGTGCCCCAGCAGCGTGTCGGCGACCGCGGCGGGCTGCTCCTCGATCTCCTTCAGCATGAAGTAGTCGTGGCCGCCCTTCTCTGCGGCCTCGAGATCCCAGTCGATGCGGAAGGGGCGCCCCTGCGACTCGTTGCCCGCGAAGTCGGTGATCCGGTAGTCGTCTGCCGTGATGACGACGACCTGGTCCTGACCGAGTTCGATGGCGTCGCGCGTGTGCTCGATGAACGCCGCGACATCGGAGCCGACGAACATCTCGCCCTTGCCGACCCCGACGACGAGCGGAGTCGACCTACGGGCGGCGACGATCGTGTCGGGGTGGTCGGCGTGCGTGAACACCAACGTGAACGCGCCTTCGAGGCGGCGCAGCACCTTGTGGGTGCTCGCGACGAAGTCTCCGGCGGTGTCGCCCTGGGCGTAGGCCTGGGCGACCAGGTGGACGGCGACCTCGCTGTCGGTGTCGCTGAGCAGCTCGACCCCGGCCGACTCGAGTTCGTGTCGCAGCGGGGTGAAGTTCTCGATGATGCCGTTGTGCACCACCGCCAGCTTGCCGCTGGCGTCGCGGTGCGGGTGCGCGTTCCGGTCCGTCGGACGCCCGTGCGTCGCCCAACGGGTGTGTCCGATGCCCGCGTTGCCTGTGAACCTGTCGGGACCGGACTCGTCGAGTTCGGCGGTCAGGTTGTCCAGCTTGCCCGCCTTGCGTTCGACTGCGAGCCCACCGACTCCGTCCAGGACCGCGATCCCGGCCGAGTCGTATCCGCGGTACTCCATCCGCCGCAGCGCTTTCACGACAACGTCGAGTGCCTGGCGGTGGCCGACGTATCCCACGATTCCGCACATGGTGGTCAAGCGTACTGGGAGGAACCGCCCGTGACCGCGTCGAGGTGGGAGGGCTGTGCCACAGGCGGTCAGCGTGGTCCTGCGGACCCCTTGGCGAACCGCGCGGTGCAGACCCCGCCCTTGAGCGTGACCGCGATTTGCAGGATGTTCGCTCCGCCGTCGACCGGCAGCAGCGGCGAGCTGTAGTTCGCGCAGGTGTTCGACTGCGGATCGGTGACGGGAACCGGGGCCGCGATCTCGAACCACGGACCCGACCCGAGGGTGTCGTTGACGAGGAGGACCTTCCCGCTGCGCGGATCGCGTTTACCGTCGCGATCGACCAGTGCCTGTCCACCGAGGACGAGACGGGTGCCGAGGGCGCCACCTGCCAGCGCGGTCAGGTACGGCGAGTGCTTGAGCTTGCTACCGTCGCCCGCCATGACCTGGATGCCCTGGTCGAGGACACCGTTGCCCCACCACAGACCGGTGTCGGAGAACCTCAGGTAGGGCGTGCAGCGATCACGGCCGACCTCGCACATCTCGTGCGTGGACGCCAGGCGCCCGTCGGGCAGGCGCGCGATCGTCGCCATTCCGGGTCGCAGGCTGTGCTCGCCGTTCGCCTGGACGACGTGCCTGCCCCACCAGTTCACACCGTCGATCGTGGCGACCCGGCTGATCACCTGCGAGTGGGCGGCTTCGGTCTCGTCGGCGTAGTACAGCCACAGCAGGCCTGCATCGACGGTGAACTCGGGTTCCCACACTCCGCCGCCGCCGGCCGAGCGGGCCGCGACACCGAGCGGCGCCCAGGTGCGGCCACCGTCGCCGCTGGACCAGACCTTGATGCCCACCTTCGCGGCAGGACCGGGCAGGTAGCCCACGGTTCCGGCCCACAGCAACGTCCCCGCCGGAAGGGTACCGACCTGCTGCGGCATCTCGAAGAGGGTCGAGCAGCACTGCCCCTGCACGGCCTCCGGGTCGCGGACCGCGCCGATCGGGTGGAAGCTCGCACCTTCGTCCGTGCTCTCCATGATCTGGGTGAAGTCGCCCTGCGCGTCGCGTGTCGTCAGGGAGGCGACGATGGCGCCGCTGTCGAGACGAGCGAGGCGCGGGTACTGCCCGACCCCGAGCACCGCGGGTTCCGATGGCGCCGGCTGAGCCTTCGCGGGAACCGCGGGTGCGGCGATCGCGGGCGCCGAGAGGGTGGGCGACGCGACGGCCGCACACCCGAGCGCAAGAACCAGAGCAAGACCACGAAGCACTCGCCGCATGTCCACCGTCTTTCACGTCCACGGCCACCGAAAAGTCGAACAGCCGCGTAATTCAAACAAAAGCGCGGATGCCACGGTGCCGTAACAGCGAATTCACCTCAACGCGAGTGTGTTTCGGACCCCGCCTCGCAGTCGGCGAGAAAGCCCACGTAGGCGGGCCACATCGTGTCGCGGGCACTGCGCCCGGTGAGGACCCCGAGATGGCCGCCGGGGTACGCGCCGTACCGAACCTCCGGCGCACCGCCGACGAGGTCCACGAGGTGCCGTACCGCGGATTCGGGCGCGAGTCCGTCGCCCGTGCCGGCGACCACCATCACCGGTACGTCGATCGCGGTGAGGTCGACCGCTCGTCCCGCGATCTGCATACTCCCGGTCGCGAACTCGTTCGACCTCATGATGACGTGGTACAGCTGCCCGAAGGTACGGCCCGGATACGCGTACATGCTGTTCATGAATCGGTCGACCGCCTCGATCTGTTCGAGATGGTCGCGGTCGTCGAGGTTCGTCAGCACCGCCCACGGGCGGGTGAGGTACTTGTCCACGCTGGCGATCTTGAAGCCCAGACTGGTGACCGGCGCGGGAACGATCCCGAGGAGCCGATAGAACGGGGCGACCGTATACGGCCCGAACACCCGGTCCAGGGGACGCAACGTCGCGAACAGCGGCACACGACGCAGGTCGAACGGGCTCGCGATCGGCGTCACCGATCTCAGCGGCAGATCAGGGTGCGCCGCCGCGGTGAACACCGCGAAGATGCCTCCGAGGGACCAGCCGGCCAGGTGCACGTCGACCCCACCCGCGTCGGCACTGACCACCCGGACGGCGTCCGGGATCACGTCGTCCACCCAGTGCTCGATGCCACGGGACCGGTCCGCGAAGTTCACCGGCCCGTAGTCGACGACGTACACGTCGTGTCCCGCCTCCTTCAGGAATGCGACGAAACTGCATCCCCTGCGCAGGTCGAACGCGATCGACGTGGCTGCCAGGGGCGTCACCAACAGGATCGGCGCACCGGTGGTCACGCCGTTCGACGGCCGGAACCTCCGGATCGTCCGGTCTGCGGTCGAGTGGACCACTTCGGATTCGGTGGGACGAAGGTCCGCGAGCCCGTCCGAGCCGATTCGGGCACGCACGTTCGCCGCCGCCCGCGCCACGTGCCGGGGCACCGGAACCGTCAGTCCACCCACCGTGGTCACTCCTCCCTGTACTGCCGTCCAAACCATAGGACACGGGAACCCGGCCGCCACCGGCGCAGGCGCGTGGGGCCTCGCACCGTCGGTCGTGCATCGGATACGGTTTTGTTCGTGGCGCCGACTCCGAAAAACCTGGTCAACAGTTTGTCCAAGCGCGGACCGCATCCGGTTTTGCGCGGCGACCTGGCGCTGGCAGGACTGCCCGGGTCGGTCTACACCCCCGCCGAGGGATTCTCGTTGCCCGCGGTGGTGTTCGGGCACGGGTGGATGACCCGCGCCGACCGTTATCGCGACACCCTGATCCACCTGGCGTCGTGGGGCATCGTCGCCGCCGCCCCGGACACCCAGCGTTCCCCTGTCGCATCACATCTCGCGCTCGCCGCGGACCTGCGCACCGCCGCCGACATCGTGACCGGGGTCCGTCTCGGGCCGGGAATGATCAGCGTCGCCGCCGACCGGGTCGCGTTCGCGGGGCACGGCATGGGCGGCGGCGCCGCGATCATCGCCGCCGCCGACCACGGCGCACCCGCGGTCGCCGCGGTCTTCCCCGCCCCCACCGCACCGCCGGCAGAAGAGTTCGCGGCGCGCCAGAACGGCCCCGCACTCGTCCTCGCCCCCGCCGAGGACCTCGACTCGATGAACTGCAACGCGCGCTCGCTCGCCGCGGCGTGGGGTGGACAGGCGATCCTGCGCAGCGTCGACAAGGCCTCGACCAGCGGCCTGCTCGAGGGTCGCGCGCTGCTCGGCGCGGTCGGGCTCGGACGGTCGGAGCGCGGAACCCAGCGCGTGACGCGGGCACTTCTCACCGGGTACCTGCTCTACCACCTGACCGGCGACACCCAGTACGCCCTGTTCGCGACGCCCGACGCCGCGATCCCGCACACGACGCTGGTTCCCGAAGAGCACGACGAGGATCAGACGAGCCAGCTGCTCCGGGGATAGTCCGCACCGGGGTCGGGCGGCGCCTCCTCCGGGGCGCCGGTCTCGCCCGACTCGGCGGCGACGCAGGCGAGGGCCGCCCTGTCTGCTTCCTCGACCGCCGCTTCCGCACGCCGAACGGCGGACGCCAGCACCGAGCGCAACTCCTCGATGGTCACAGCGGACCGGCTCCGGCCAGTTCGGCGCCGGAATCGGTACCTGTTGCTGCGGTTGTGCCCGCACCGTCGTTCGCGACCGCCCCGGGAGCCCCGCGCCGGTCCCGCTGCGGGGACGATCCGGGTCCCGGACCGAGCGCGGCCGATCCTCCGCGGAGCACGTCGGCGACGGCCGGGGCGGGCGGGTCG
>NZ_SCOY01000044.1:0-36127 GCF_005503035.1 Rhodococcus sp. Q | reverse complement strand
ATGCTCACCATGGGTGTGATGGGGTCGTCGATGCTCGGTGGCCTGATTGGGGTGACCACCCTCGTCGGGGTCGGCGCCGTCGTCGGTGTCACCTGGGTCGGGGTCAACCTGGGGTTCAAGGCGATGCGCGCCGGGAAGACGAACCTGCTTGCGTGGATGAGGGAAACGATCGGCACCACCAAGACCACGACGGCGCGGATGCTCGAATCGGCGCTGGCGCTGGCGCGGCCGGAGATCGTGATCCGCTACCGCGATCACCTCAAGGCGTCGATCGAGCATCTGCAGAAGCAGATCAAGGAGGCCGAGGAGATCGCGCGCACCGACAAGGCCACCCGGGAGAAGAAGCTGACGCGGCTGGAGGGGAACCGGAAGGTGGTTGTCGACAACATCGCTCGCGCCGAGGCTCTGATCGGTGAGCTCACCACCGCCCCCACCGCGTCTGCTGGCGGCGTGGCCGCGGCGGGGGGTGGGGTGTCGTGACCACACCGATGATGCCGCCGATGGACCCGGCGCGGGCGAGTCTCGACCGCGCCCTGCACGCCCTCGCCGCAATCGGCCCCGACTTGGCCGGGCACGCCAACCGGATCGGCGCACAGTTGTGGTCGCCGCCGCGGATCGTGATCGTCGGCCGCCTCAAGGCCGGAAAGTCGACCCTGGTCAACGCGTTGATCGGGGCGCCGGTCGCCGAAACCGCCGCCCTCGAAGCCACCCACGTCGTCTCCGTCTACCAGGACGGTGCCCCGGCCCGCGCCGAGGCGGTCCTTCTCGACGGCACCCGCCGGCCGATCGAAACGGTGCGCGGGCACGTCACCACGCTGCCCGCCTCCGCCGATCAGGTCGCGTACCTGCAGCGGTGGCTGCCGTCGGCGGCGATCCGCGACCACACCCTCATCGACACCCCCGGCCTGGCGACTTTGACCGCGGAGAACGAGGCCCGCACCCATCGGGTGCTGATCGACGGATTCGAGCAGACCCGCACCGCATCCGTCGACGCCGATGCCGCGGTGTTCCTGTTCGACTCCACCCCCCGCGCCGACGAGATCGCGTTCCTCAAGAAGCTCGGGTTCACCCCGTTGACCACTCTCGGGGTGCTGTCGCGGGCCGACGGATTCGGTGAAGGCGCACTCGGGGTGCGGGATCCGCTCGAGCACGCCGCCGCGCACGCCGCCATCCTCGCCGCGCGCATGCAGGACACCGTGATGACGGTGCTGCCTGTCGCCGGTCTGCTCGCCGAAACGTCCCACACCGGAGCCCTGACCGAGGCCGATGCCCGCGCCCTCGCCGCACTGGTCGGGATCGAACCGTTCGACCTGCTCGACCTGCTCGACTCCGAAGCACCCGACGCGTCCGTCCCGGTGCCGCCGGAGGTGCGGGGCCGGCTTGTTGACCTGCTCGGCGAGTACGGCATGATCCACGGCCGCGCCATCGCGGCCCGCGGCGCCGCTGCCCTCAACGACTGGCTCGTCGCCTGCTCCGGAGTACCTCAGCTGCGTAGCGTTCTCGCGCACCACCTCGGGGTGTTCGCGGGGGTGCAGCGCGCTGGCCGGATCATCCGCGAACTCGACCTGCTCGCCTATTCGCATCCGGCGCGGGACCGGATCCGCGGCATCGTCGACCAACTGCGGATGGATCCGGCGCTGCACACCGTGGTCCTGTTCGAGCACCTGCAGGCGATGCTCGACGCCGACCCGACGTCCCCGGTCACTAGCGAGCTGCGGCGCCTCGTCGAGCAACCCACTGCGGCAGGCAAACTCGGCCTCCCACCGCATGCCACCGTCGACCAGGTCCGCGCCGAGGCCATTCAGAAGCGCTCGTGGGCGCACGCGCAGGCCCTGTCGACGATGACCGCCGCGGAGGACGCCGCCCTCGTCGTTCTCATTCGCACGTACGGACTGCTCGCCGCCTGAACGCACGCCGCACCGCTCCCATCACGGAGTGACGCGAAGCGCCCTTTACTCGACCGTATCGAAGTCAGATCAGCGGGCGCCATAAGGGAGGCCGGGGGTAGCTCCGGGCGTATGGATCTGGGTTGTCGGTCCGTTGCTCTAGGGTTCCGGCTCGTGCATCAGAGATTGTTTCGTTTCTCCTTCGAACTTCGGGCTCCGCTCACTATGCAGCAGGCCAATTTGGTACTGCCCGCAGTCCGTGCGCTGATGAAGCGAGAGGGGCTGGAGCCGAATTTCGGAGAGCTCGAACCCAAGGGCGAGGATCAGTGGATGCTGTCCGGCTGGACTGCCGATCTCGACTACGACGTATTCCTGGATCGCTATCCGGGGGGGTCGTTCCCTTGGCATGCCGGTCTTGACTACCAGGTATACCTGGAGCGCAATAAGGGAACGTCGTTCGAGGATTGGACAGAGTCGGTGCAGCAAGCCATACAGCAGATAGTGGCGGAAGCGAATCCGGCGGCGTGGGCGTCCTGTGAGTGGCGCTTCTCGGATGACGAGGACTTTGAAGTCCTCGTCTATGAGGACGCTGACGACGAGTGATGCGCTCGGTCTTTGGGGTGTAGTAGTCGTGGGTCGGGACCACAGCCAGTCGACCTGGGCAGTAGGTGGCCGATGCGCCTCCGACTGCGGGAGGTCGGTCGGGTACGGCGCCAGGCGTGCCCAGCACTGCTCGGTTGAACCAAGATGGATCCGGCGCTGCACACCGTGGTCCTGTTCGAGCACCTCCAAGCGATGCTCGACGCCGACCCGACGTCCCCTGTCACTAGCGAGCTGCGGCGCCTCGTCGAACAACCCACCCCGGCAGGCAAACTCGGCCTCCCACCCGCATGCCGCCCTCGTCGTTCTCATCCGCACCTACGGGATGCTCGCTGCCTGAACTTGCACCGCGTCATCGTTCCCGGGTCTGACTGGCGAGCGAGTCGCATCGTGACGGAAGGCATGTCCTAGATGACTACTACGCGAGCTCCGGAGTCTCGGTGGCACTGCACCGACACCTCCGGAGTGCCGAACTGGAAACCCGGGCGAGCATCCGCGACTTGTCTAGCGGAGCGTTCAGATCGGCGCGGATGTCCGCGTCAGCGCTCGATCCGGGTCGTGGGTCGGTGCAGGACCGCGAAGTTCACCGATCGGGCGATGAAGCACATCTCGTTCGCCTTCTCGTGCAGCGACTCGATCGTGGCCAGCAGATCGGCGCCGAGGGCGTCGTGCGGGTCCAGATCGCGCACCGTGACGTCGGGGTTGAGCGTGACCTCGGTGAACTGCCCTGCGCCGCTCGGTTCCTCGGCCATCGTCCCGGTGGGACGGTCGGTGTACCCGGTGATCACGACTCCGGCGGACGCGGCGAGGCTGAGGAACCAGAGCATGTGGCACTGAGCCAGCGAGGCGACCAGTAGTTCCTCAGGGTTCCAGCGTGCGGGGTCACCCCGGAAGGAGGGATCCGAGCTGCCGTCCAGGTCGGGCTTCGCTGGGGCCGAGACCCGGTGTTCTCGGCTATAGGCGCGGTGATCGGCTGTGCCGACACCCCGGCTCCCGGTCCAGGCGACGGTGAGGGCGTAGTGATGTTCACGCACGCGCCGATCCTTTCACACCAGCGCGAACGACCCGCCACTGTTCGTCGGTGGATCGGTCTGATTCCCGAGCGAAACGGGAGTTGTTGCGCCGAAGCGGGATCGGTGCGGTCATTGCCTGTGCACTCCGATCAGGCCGGTCACCATCGTCGCCGTAGACTACAAACATAGTGATCGACTATGTTTGTAGTCATGAGTGAGCGTGTGCGCGTCTTGGCCGATGCTGCGATCCGAGTGATCGCGGCATCCGGGCTGCGCGGGTTGACCTACCGTGCGGTCGACGAGGAGGCCGGTTTGCCGCCCGGCTCGACATCGAACCGCTTCCGCACGCGGGCAGACTTGATCGCCGGTGTGATCGAGCGCATGGCCGACCTCGAGCTCGCAGACCTGGACGCTGCAGCGGCTGGAGGAACAGCTCAGGACGCTTTCGGGAAATGGGCATCGGAGGGACTGGCGCAGACCCTGACTCGATTCGAGCTGATGATCGAGGCCGTGCGCTCTCCACCAGTGGCCAGAGCGCTCGGAGAGCAGCGGGCCCGGTTCGCTGCGCTGACCGACAGCCCAGGATTCGAGAGAACTTCCGGTTTCACCGGCGCCGAGTTGGTAGCGGTGCTGGCCGGTCTGCAGTTCGCTGAAATCACCACGGGAGAACGGGTCTTGGAGAAGGCGCTGACATGGCTCCTCGCCGGCGAATCGCCTCGAAGCAAGGATCACGGTCGCGCCGACCCTGCCTCCACTACGTGCCCGGACCGATCGTGAGCGCGGAATCTCGGTTCAGGGGAGGAAAGGATCGCATGAGTTACGCATCAGGATCGGCGACCACGACGAAGGCTGTGACGCTAGCGTCCATCGTCAGCGACAGAGAGTCGGCGAAAGCACTTCTCGTCGTTGCAGCCACGATCGTGATCCCGTATGCACTCTGTCCGCTCATCATGATCTGGGCGGTCGTGTACTTCGGTGCACTCGGGGTGAAGCGTCTGCTCTCCTGGGGAAGTGATTGAGGTGGACCGATTGTCTTGCGCGTCGATCGCCAGACCGAACACCCTGGCCCCAGTCAGGCCGGGGCCCTCGACCTCGAGGGATAGATGGCAATGACTGGTCAGCTGTAGGTGCGGGCGGGAACGCTTTGACCTGTACGTTCTGTGCTCGGCGCGCCTGGTCCGGGATTTCTTCCGTGACGGCGCCTCTTAGTTGGTATCGGGTTCCGAGGGATGCTGCAACGGTCCCGAATCGTCGTTCCTCCAGCCACGGGTATGCGCGTGGTCGACGATCGTGCGTTCGATCACAGGACGATCGGCTGGCGAGGTTCGCCATGTTTCGCTGAGCGCAGCGATGGTGTGCACGATGGTGACATCGCGGCCACTGTCAGGCGTGCGTGGCGTGCGGGAGCGCACATCGCCCCACATGTGCCCGCCGACAGCGGGGTGGACGAAGCCGTCGCTGATGCGTGCCGACATCATCTTGCTGTACACCCGGACAGCGGCGGCATAGATCCCGTCCCCGCGATCTCCGCCGAGCTCGTAGAACAACCGTTGCGCGAGTTGGTACTGGGCCTCGGTGATGCGTCCTGATCCTGGCCTGAGTGGGTCCCCGGGCTTTCGCTGCCGGTACTGGGACACGATGTTGGCGACGGTTGCGGCGACATCGGGTGGAATCAACGGTGGTGGGCGGTGCAGGTCGCCGCCGACCGCGGCCAGGTACATCGTGCACGCGCGAGGAAATCGGGCCCAGTCGCCTTCGCCGACGGCGACGATGGTCGCGTTGTACAGGAAGTCGTCGAACACGTCGCGGTGCACTGGCGGCATCCGCCGCATCCTGTCGGCTTCCGCCAGCGTCAATCCTCCGTAGAGGAAGCCCTCGAGTACCCGGCCTTCTACATCCTCAAGCTGCACATGCATACCCGCGTACTGGGGGAACCGACGGACGACGCCGTCGGACGCGAGGTCACCGCCCTCGAGTAAACAGTCTCGCTGCGGTGCGGTGCAATCATCAGCGGATGTCGTGTCAAGCAAGACGACTCGCATCTTCCGCAGTCGGCAGAGACCCATGGGCCGCTCCCGCTGGCAGCACACCTGATCGAGAAAACGTGTCTTCTCTGTAACTCGACACCAAGGGGCATCACCAGTTCGCGTTGACCAGCGATATTGTGCTCGCCGCACCTCGGTCCGAGATTTCCTCGCGACGGCGGGAACCTTTCGGGCGTTGAGTGCATCCAACTAGGTGACCGTGAAGTTCTCGCCGGTCCAGGCGAGATCGTGGAAGGACCGAACATGAGCCCGTGCAGCATGCGCCCCCGCATCGCATCCACCCCCGCCCAGCGGCGCGTGAAGGTGGGCTTCTGATGGCGCGTGAATGGGTCCTCGGCATCGACTTCGGCACCTCCAACACCGCGGCCGCGCACACCGGCCCGGTGTCCGGGGCGGTGGAAGCGCTGCAGCTCAGCCACAACCGCACCACGATGAGTTCGGCGGTGTTCGTCGAGTCCCCGGACAACATCGCCGTCGGTGACGTCGCAGCCGACCGCGCCGAAGCCAACCCCGCCGGTTACGTCCCGGCCCCGAAGCGGGCCGTCGGGCAGGGCGTGGTCAACGTCAACGGCTACGACATCCCCACCTCCGTGCCGGTCGCGGCGGTCCTCGAATCGGTGCTCACGCGGGCAACCGGCGCCCACGGCGGGACGTCGCCGACAGAGCTGGTGCTCACCCACCCCGAGGGCTGGTCGCAGCGCGAAGTCCAGGTGCTCCTCGATGCGGCCGTCAAGATCGGTCTCGACACCTCGCGGATCAAGACGGTTTCCGAGCCGCGGGCGGCGGCGCACTACTACTCGCGGGCGAACACGCTCGCGCCGGGCACGAAGATCGCGGTGTTCGACTTCGGTGGCGGCACCCTCGACATCGCGGTCCTCGAAGCGAACGAGCGCGGCACCTTCGATGTGGTCGCGGCCCGCGGCGACAACGGTCTCGGCGGCAAGAACCTCGACGCGGCGGTGCGGCGGTGGGTCGATCAGCAACTCGAGGCCCGCAACCCGGACCTGCTGACGTTCCTGCGCACGCAGGCACCGATGGATGTCCGGTACGCCCTGGATGATTCGATCCGCCGCGCGAAGGAGCTTCTGTCGGAGGCGCCGTCGGCGACGATCACCGTCACCGGTGTCGGGGGAGTCAGTGAGCGGTTCCAGATCACCCGTGAGGAGTTCGAGGAGCTGATCGCGCCGGCTCTCGACAAGGCGGTGACCCTGACCCGGCTGACGTTGGCTGATGCGCAGGTCACCGATCCGAGTCAGCTCGAGGCGTTGTATCTGACGGGTGGGTCGTCGCGGATCCCGATCGTGCACGATCGGCTCAAGGATCTCGGTCCGATCGCGACCCTCGATGACCCGAAGACGGTGGTCGCGCAGGGCGCGCTGGCCGCGGCGGCGCCGATCGTGCGTGGTCTCGGTGGTGTCCCGGCTCCCACGGCGCGTGCGGCCCAGGCCCCGACGCACGGGGCCCCGACGCAGGCGCCGGCTGGGTATGCCCATCCCGGTGTTGGTGCGCCGCAACCCGGTTGGCCGACCAGCGCCTCGGCCGGTTCCCCGGCAGCCGGGTGGCCGCCGGCCAACACCACCCCGGTCCCGGATCGCGCCAGCGGCAAGGGGAAGTGGGGACTGGTCGCCGCCGCGGTGGCCGCGGTCCTCGCGATCGGTGTCGGGGTGGGTGTGTTCGCGCTGCGCGGCGGCGACGACCCCGCCGACGCGGCGACGGTGGCCGCCGACGGCGCGGTGGACAGCGGATCCGCTGGTGGTGCGGCAGCAGGTTCGGGGAGCGGTACTTCAGCGACGCCCCCGACGACCAAGGATGCGGTGATCGCGGCGATGCCGCCGGCGCTGCGCAGTGAGGTCGAGAACTGCAAGAGCAGCGGGGAAACCGAGAACGGTGGCCTGCAGATCCAGTGCGAGATCAAGGAAGGTAGCTCGCTCACCGCGGGGATCACCTCGGGCAGCTACCAGTCGATCATCGTCTCGGTGGACACCAAAGAGGCGAAGAAGCGGGTCATCTCGATCCGGCAGGCGATGATGAACGACTCCACGTCCAAGGTGAACGAGATCGTCGAGGACTCCAGCCGCACTGCCGCCGCCCACGTCGACGGTCCGGGCTATGACGACGGCTTCTCGATTTGGTACGCCAATTCGTCCACCGGAGTGATGGCGTCGTTCAGTGGCGCGAAGGGCCTCGACGGCGCGAAGACGTTCCTGAACCGGTCGGGCCTGATCAACTAGACCACAGCGCTGCACGGGCCGCGATGAGCGGCCCGTGCAGTGTTTGCGCGGGGGACTGCCGGACGAAGGGGGGTTCCGGCAGTCCCCCTTTTTTCGTGTGCGGAGCACCGGTCTTCCCTGTGTCCGAGAAATCTTTCGGGTGGGCGGGAACCTTTCGGCCGATCGCTGCATCCAACTATCAACAAGCGAAACCGAGACGGTTCACGACGAGCAAAGGACGAGCAGATGAGCGGCACCGCCGAGAACACCGACGCCGAGTACAGCGACGCCGACTTCGCCGAGTACGTCGACGAACTCGACGCCATCGCCAACGATCCGACGCTGAGCGACGCCGAGAAGCAGGACGCGATCGACACCGCCGTCCAGGAGGAGCTCGCCGAACTCTCCAATGCGGACAGCGTCACCGCCACCGAGGCCGGCGTTGACGCCGCGACCGCCAATCTCACCGACCCCACCGCGACCGCCATCCCCGAGGAGACCACCGTGACCGAGCCGACCACTGTGACCGAGCCGACCACCGCCGACCTGAACGAGCGGCTCGACAACCTCGACGCGGAGATCGACGACCTGGAGCTCCCCAACGCCGATGTGGTCGGCGATCCGTCCACCGCGTCGTACGGCACCACGACCGCCTCTGCGCCTGCGGCTGAGCCGGCACCGGTCACCGAGCCTGCACCTGTCGCAGAGCCGGCACCGGCCGCTGCCACCACCGCGGAGAACGCCTCCATCGGTGTCGACGACAACGTCGACTACTACTCGCCGCGCGACGTCGACCGCGACGGCAACGTCGACGTCATCCACTCCCGCGTCGACGGCGTCGACACCATCACCCACGTCGACGACAACGGCGAGATCACCCTCGTCGAGCAGGATCTCGACTTCAACGGCACCTACGAGACCGCAGCCGCGGCACGCCCCGACGGCACGGTCCGGGTCGCCGAGGACACCGACGACGACGGCGACGTCGACCTGGCGACGTTCTACAACGAGACCGGTGAGCGGTTCCGTCAGGACAACATCGACGGTGCACGCATCACCGAGACCAAGCTCGACACCGACGGTGACGGCGATCAGGACGTGCAGCTGATCGACACCGACGGCGACGGACGTTTCGACACCGCGTCCCTCGACACCGACAGCGACAACTACACCAACGAAGAGCTCATCGACGTCGACGGTGACGGCCGCTTCGACGTCCGGATCGCCGACGACAACGGCGACGGCACCCTCGAATCGACTCTCGTCGACACCGTCGGTGATGGCTGCTTCGGCGACATCAGCACCTACGAGTCGCTGATCCCCGCCGACGACGGCTACCACACCCAGGCCGGGACCGACGTGTACGAGGCGCCGGCACCCGACAGCGTGGTCACCGGCGACCTGGCCTGACCCACCCCGACCTTCCGCGCTGCATGCACCCTGCCCTCGCTGTGGTGCGTGCAGCGCGGTTCCGCCGTTTGCGGCACGTCCACACCATCACCGCCACAGGAGGTTCCACCGCCATGGACGATCTCGGCGACGGCTTCACCGCCATCGGCTGGACTGACGTCGGTGTCGACGTGTCCGGGCACATCGACGACCTGGTCGTGGAGATGGAGCCGATTCCCGCCGACGTGGACCTCGTGCCGGACCTTCCCGGCCTGACGGACACGGGGGAGGGGACTGCTCCGACCCTCGCGGACCCGCCGCTGTCGGTGCCGCCTGCGCTCGACGAGATCGACCTCACCGAAGGCGAATCCGACCCCGCACCGGTCGAGGTCGTCGACGACGGCGTCCACGGGAACCCGGAAGCGTGGACGCTGAACTGGTTCTTCCAGCAGGTCGACGGCTACTGCGGACCGGCCGCGGTCTCGCAGATCGTCTCCCAGTACACCGGCATCGACATCACCGGCCCACAGAAGCTGGTGGACCGCGCCCTCGAGCTCGGGCTGATGACCGACCCCAGCGAAGGGATGACCCTGCCGAACATCGAAGCCTTGCTCGAGGACCAGGGCGTGCCGTGCACCGTGACCGACAGTTCCCTCGACGACCTGCGCGGCAAGCTCGACGACGGGTACGGGGTGATCGCGATGGTCGACTCCGGCGAGATCTGGCAGCCCGAGCAGGAAGCGGGGGAGGACGACACAGCTGATCACGTCCTCGTCGTCGCCGGCATCGACGACAACCGCGGAGTGGTCATCCTCTCCGACCCCGGCACCCCGGGCGGCAACCAGCTCGAGGTCCCCATCGCCCAGTTCGAGGCGGCGTGGGCCGACTCCGGCAACCAGATGCTGGTCACCGACGCCCCCGACGATGGCCTGGCCACCGCGCCGACACCTGCCGCCGGTGGGCGGGGTAGGTCCGCGGTCGTCGCACTGTGATCGCCGCAGGTGAGGTAGCAGGCACAATAGACCCTGACAGCCCGGCAACGGCTGTCACCAAGACTGACAACGAGGTGTAGTGATGGACAACGGCGACCCCCTCTTCGCGGCACTGGGTGAACTGCCGCCCATGCCCGACGGGCTGTGGGAGCGGGCACTGTCGGTCGCGCTCGACCCGAACACCCCGCCCATCGACCCTGACCTGGTCCCTGAGATGGGCGACGAGCCGGTCTTCCCCGACGACGAGGACGGTGTCGTCCTGTTCGACGAGGACGCCGCCGGTGATGCACCGGATACCGATGTCGCACTCGACACCGACGTCGTGCTCGACGACTCCGACTCCGACGGCTCCGACGAGCCGTTCCCCGACCTCACCGTCGGTGACGACCCGTCGTTCACGACCGCGTTCGAGCCGGCCGTCGACGATGGCGGATTCGATCCGGGACTGGACCCCGGCGCGGACCTGGGTGGCGATCTGCACTGACAGCAGGGCGCCGACCGGTCACCCTGCCCGCGCAAGATCAGCCGGGAGGGCCGTCGGGGCGGCAGGTAGCATTCCCGCCTGGCGCGGGGGATACGCGTGGCGGAAACAGTGAAAGTGCGGGGGAGAAGCACGATGGACGATGCAGAACTGGTGGCGGCCTGCCGCCGCGGTGACCACCAAGCCTTCGCTGAACTCGTCGGCCGCTACCGCACCCCCACCTGGCATGTGTGCCTGCAGATCACCGGCAACACCCACGACGCCGAGGACGCACTCCAGGACGCCGTGATCGGTGCCTGGCAGAACCTGGCGAAGTTCCGCGGCGACGCCCGCTTCGGGACATGGCTGCACCGCATCGCCACCAACGCCGCCCTCGCGTTGGTGCGCCGCCGCAAGGACACCAACAGCCTCGACGTCACCGACGAGGACGGCTTCGGGATCGACCTCACCGACGACCGGACCCCGTTCGACGAACAGGTCACCGTCGTCGACGCCGTCCGGCACGCACTCAACCAGCTGCCCGAGGACTTCCGGGTCGCGATCGTCCTCGCCGAGTACGCAGGGTTGCCGTACGCGGACATCGCCGAGCACCAGCAGGTCACGGTCGCGACGGTGAAGACCCGAATCCACCGGGCCCGAAAGCAACTCGCCGAACTCCTGGCCCCGACCCACACCTGATCCCTGGGCGTGGGCCTGCGGCTGTGTGCCGGTCCCACGACGCCGCTGGCTTAGTGCGACAGCCTCCGTCAACTGGTGGGCGTCTGCACCAGATGCGTGAAGTCGTTACCGCGCTGACGGATCACGGTCACGTCCGTGATCTTGTCTGCCTGCCTTGTGGAGTCGATCGAACTGGGGTGAGCTGGCCGGCGACCATCGCGGTGAGAGCGAGGGCGAATCCGGCGACTTGGATGACTGTGAGTGCTTCTCCGGCAACGGCAGCGCCGAGCGTTGCGGCGACGAGGGGGGAGAGGAGGCCGAGGAGGGCGGTCGCGGTCACGGGGAGCCGGCGGATGCCGGAGAACCAGAGGGTGTAGGTCAGCAGCGCGCCGACCAGGCCGAGCCACAGGTAGCCGCCGATCGCCGGTGTGTCGATGCCTGCGGGGATGCCGTCGATGGCGAGTGCTGGGATGAGGAGGATGAGTCCGGCGGCGGTCAGTTGCCATCCTGCGAGGCCGACGGCGGAGACCGAGTTGGGGCGGCCCCATTTCTTGGTGAGGACGACGCCGGTGCCCATAGACACTGCTCCGCCGAGCCCGGCGAGGATCCCGATCGGGTCGAGGGCTGCATCGGGGCCGATGACGACGAGTCCGACGCCGAGGATCCCGACGGCACCCCACAGGATCCGCCACAGGGAGAGGCGTTCGTGGAGGATCGTGACGGCCAGGATCGCCACCACCAATGGTTGCGCAGCTCCCAGGGTCGCCGCGACACCGCCGGGGAGGTGCTGGGCGGAGAGGAACAGGAGCGGGAAGAACGCGCCCATGTTCAGCGTGCCCAGCACCAGGGACTTCCACCACCAGGAGCCGTGGGGCAGGCGGCGGGCGATCAGCAGACCGAGGAGCCCGGCGGGCAGGGTGCGCATCAGCGCCGCGAACAGCGGATGACCCTCGGGCAGCAGCTGGGTGGTGACGATGTAGGTCGTGCCCCACACGGCGGGGGCGACCGCGGTCAGCGCGATCCAGCCGGTGTGGCCGGTCGCGGGACCCGGACGGGCCGGGGCGGGAATGGTCGTTGTGCTCACGGATCCATGCTCTGCGGCCTACGCGGTATGAGTCCAACGCATTGTTGTCATCCGAACAATGCACTGAAATCATAGGTGGGTGGAGCTTCAGCAGATGCGGTACGTCGTCGCGGTGGCGCAGGAGCGCAACTTCACCCGGGCGGCCGAGCGATGCCATGTCGTACAGTCCGCGCTCAGCCATCAGATCAAGGCCCTGGAAAGAGAACTCGGCGTCACGCTGTTCGCCCGCAGCAGCCGACGCGTCGAGCCGACCGCCGCGGGCGAGGCGTTCCTGGTCGCGGCCCGGGCCAGTCTGCAGGCCGCCGACCGTGCGATCGCCGATGCCGCGGCTGCCTCGGGGGAGATTCGGGGCACACTGACCGTCGGGCTGATCCCGACGGTCACCGCGATCGACGTCCCCGCCGCGCTCGCCCGATTCCACCGGAACCATCCCGCGGTTCGGATCAGCGTGCGAACCGGCGGCAGCGACGAGTTCATCGCCGCCATCGCCGGCGGCACCGTGGACGTGGCCGTGCTGGGGCTCCCGGACGAGCAATCGCATCGCGGCGTGGTCATGCGGACCCTGGCACGGGAACGTCTCGTCGCCGTCGTCGCCGCCGACCACCCGCTCGCCGCTCGCCGCCGGATCCGGTTGGCGGACTTGGCCGACGAGACCTTCGTGGACTTCCCCGACAGGACGCCCGGACGGACCCAGTCCGATCTCGCCTTCGCAAACGCGGGGATCCGCCGCGAAGTCGCGTTCGAGGCGATGAGCACCGATCTGATCCTCGACCTCGTCCGGCACGGCCTCGCGGTCGCCCTGCTCGGCCCGGGCCTCGTCTCCGACGGGGACGACCTGCGAACGATCGCCCTCACCGACGGACCGACCCGCGTCCAATGCCTGGCCTGGAGCGACTTCAACGCCTCGCCCGCCGTGCGGGCGTTCGTCGGTGTGCTCCTCGGTGACTAGTTACTGATCAGCTCTTAACACCCAGCGGTACTCCCTTGCCTTCAAGCGTCAGGGCAGAGGTGCGCTCGTGCTGCCACGGTCTGCTCCTGGTACCGCTTCAGTTGCGCCTCGGGATGGCCCTTGCCTCCTGAGGCTGTCCACCGAGCACCCGGCTCTTGCTGCAGCACCCTCCCAGAACGCCCGGGTGTTCTCCTTGAGGTCGACGGGATCGCCGAACGGGGCCGTGATGACTTTCCCAGTGACAGTCAACCAGCGGTTGTCCCCGAGGACCAAGATGTCGTTGGGGTACGGGACGACGTCGCCCTCGGGAGGGTCGACGGGTTCGAGCGGTGGCATCACGTGCTCATCCTCACATGACAAACCGGGCTACGGCGACGTCCTGAGGCTGCTCAGTACGTACCCGGTCGGCAGTGCTTCATCATCGCGACTCGGATCTTTCGACTCCCAGCAGCGAACCGAGAGCTCAGATCCTCCGCCTCAGCCACGAGGTCATCGCTGACCTCGATGGTGGCGTCACCGTCGTACTCCTCGAAGCTGTACATCGCTTTGCCGATGGTTCCGCCTATCGTCAGGGCATCGTCCTCGCCGATTAGGAACACCTCGGGTGCTACCTCGGTGAGATGTCCCTGGATCCGGTGAGTGTCACGGTTCATGACGGACTCCAATTCCGTTGTGCTTCCCGAGATCCCCGGCAGGTGCTCCAAAACCTCGGGGATCGTTCAATCGGGCGTTAACAACGACTCAGTGACTAGCCGCTCGATTGCCGGACGCTGACGAGGTCATTCATGCTCGCGGGACTGCACGCTTGAATTCGCACGACCGCTGGGCATCTGAACAACGACGGTGGCGTGGCACGCCGAAACTCGCTTGCCGCGCCACCGCCCATCGCTGCCACCCGAACTGCGGTCAGCCCAGGTACGAGGCGTCCCCGCCGTCCTGCTCGATCTCGACCTCCTCGTACCCACCCTGGACGTCGTAGCCGCCGTAGCCGCCGTAGCCGCCGTAGCTGTCGTAGCCGACGCCACCGGAGACGCCGATCTCTGGGATCCCGCCGTCGACCGGGACCAGATCGACCTCCACGCCCGCCTCGAGCGCCGCACCGCCGTACCCGGACCTCGGCTTCCCCGGACTGCACCGACACCTCGCTCGTGCCGGAGGCCTGGTCGGTGGTCAGGTCGATCGAGTCGTAGCTTCCCCCGATGCTGGACTCGCCTCCCGCCGAGATACCGCCCCGACGCTGGCGCTGACCTGGGGGATACCGCCGGGTGCACCGACCGACAGTTCCACACCAGCGGATGCGGACACCCCGCCGGCCGCGGACATGCCGCCGCTGACCGACACGATGGTCTAGCCCGGCCCGGACACCATCCCACCCAGGTCGATGTCGAGGGGACCACGGAAAGGGCCTGTCCTGCAGGGGTACTCATCAGTAGGCGGCGTGGTAGTCACGCGACCGGATTGCGGACGGGCGTCACACAGGAGTCGCGGCTGACGGCGGTTGCTCGATCGGGCGTCGCTGCAACCATGCAATGGTGATCCCGGAGACCACCACCGCGGCCACCGAGACTCCAGTCCAGACCCACAGACCGGAACCCGACGTCAACCCGTTGTGTGAGCTGGTCAACGGTGAGTACGCCGTCCATCCGAATTGAGCGGGCAACGACACGGTGACGGCAGCAGGCGCCGCCAGCGAGATCGCGGTAGCGGCCGCACTCGACGGCAGGCACGCCGCCACCGTGAACGCGGCCGCGAACGGCAACCCCAGCACTGTGGCCCCGATGTGCAGGTTGTCCCACGGTTGTTCCTCGAACACCGCCGTCGCCGCGACAGCGGCGAGTGCGGCTACACCGGCCAGGGGGTGCGGCCATCGTCGTCCACACACCGCGCCCATCACGACCAGCACAGCGGCAACGAGTAGCGGCGGCAACGAATCGATGGACAGCTCGAGACGGCCGTAGGAGGCCGACACCACTGCGAGAACAGCGACCAACACCATCCCGTGGCGGCGAGGAAGCCACAGCGAACCAGCAGCAAACACAGGGACTACCGCCAACCCGAACACCCAGAGACCCGGTGACGCCACTGTGGAGCCCATTTCGTCGACGACGCGGACGGACGACCAATGGAGCAGTAACCCGACTACCGGCACCGCGGCACCGACCGTGAGCACGCGTACCCGCCCGTCGGTCGTCGTCGGCTCGGGCATACCGAAGGCATCTCGGCGAAGCGCGAGGAACAACGCGACTGCGGTCAGCGTCAGCAGGCCCAGCATGAACCTGTCGGGGGGCACAGCGGAGGCTGGTAGATAGTCGGCATAGCGGCGCGGGGATGGCGACAAGTGGCGCTCAATGGGCGCGGCGAACAGAACACCTGCGAGTGCACCGGTTGCCAATGCGGTCTGGAGAATTGGACGTTCGCGTGTGTCGCACATGCCGGCGAGTACTCCCAGGAGCAGGCCCGCACCGACAGCCTTGGGATACAGCTCCCATTGACCGGAGCCTGGCAACCACGACATGACCGCCAGCAACACGAGCCCCAGCGTCGCGGTCCAGGCCAAGATGCGACGCTCGCGAATGAGAACAACGGAAGTCACCGCGGTGATGGCACCGAGGGTTGCACCTGCGGCGGCGCTGTGGACCAGTACGTCTGCTCGGCTGCCGCCGGTGACCATGGCGATGGTGCCGGGCATCGCGGAAGCCAATGCGAGGGTCGCCGCGAACCCACCCACCAGAAGGGAAGCAACTGCGACGGCACGGTTCATGTACTGCAGCATGTCCTACCGCGTTCGGGAACCGCCGACGTGCCCTGGCTGTTCGCATCCCTGGCTGGTCAACCTAGCGTCGCGTTTCGCTGATCTTCGCTGCAAATCGACACTGGCCGATTGGGGCGGCGCTGCTGATCGTCGTGACCTGGTTCGTGGATGCAGCGGTGTCCTGTCGTCACGGCCGATCCCTGCCACCGGCCAAACCATGTTTACGGCCGTTGTAGCGTGACGGCGCCACTGTCGTGACGAAGGGAGAGGTTCGCGTTGCCCCGGCGTATTGACCCCGAGCAGGCTGTCGCACGAATGCGTGCCGCCGGCGCCGAGCCGTTGGAGCCGTATCTGAATGCGGATGCGCCGTGGCGGTGCCGGTGCCTGAGGTGTGGGGAGATCATCACCCCACGGTTGTCGTCGATGAGCCGGCAGAAGCCGTGCAGGTCGTGCGGCAGGGCGACGACTCGCCACGACCCCGCCCGCGCCGAATCGGCGATGCGCGCGATGGGCCTGGAACCGTTGGAGCCGTACCCGGGTGCGGAAGAGCCGTGGCTGCACCGTTGCGTTGAGTGCGGCGACGAGGTCACGCTGTCGTACCGCCGCCGGACGATGCCCGGTGCTGGTTGCCGCCGGTGCCCACCTGATCAACGGGGTGGGGC
The DNA here is from genome assembly GCF_005503035.1 of Rhodococcus sp. Q. Lineage (NCBI taxonomy): Bacteria > Bacillati > Actinomycetota > Actinomycetes > Mycobacteriales > Nocardiaceae > Rhodococcus > Rhodococcus sp. Q. Next base: position 19,407 of record NZ_SCOY01000044.1, on the reverse strand, counting down.
GCTGCGAACACCGGTTGAGCGCACTCCCGTTGATCCTGAGGTGGCGGCGGCGACGATGCGCGCAGCGGGCTTCGAGCCGCTCGTGCCGTATCCGGGGCGGGTCGAAGCCCCGTGGTCGTGCCGCTGCATGGCCTGTGGGCACGAGAGCACGCCCCGGCTCAGTATCGTCCGCCTGGGGTCCGGGTGCCGGGCCTGCGCCGATCGGGCGATCGGTGCGCGCCATATCGCAGCGAACGCCGCCGCTGCCGTTGCGCTCATGCGCGCAGCGGGCTTCGAGCCGCTGGAGGAGTATCGCGGCTCGCATCAGCCGTGGCGGTGCCGATGTATCCACTGCGGTGAGGTATCGACGCCGAGGCGCGCCAGTGTCCGAAGGGGGCACGGCTGCAAGCACTGCTGGCGAGGAGCCGGCGGCTAGCGCTTCGGGTGCCGATGACCACACGCGCTGATCGTCTGCTGGATGATCGTCGCTACGCGGAAACGCGCACCGGAGATCGGAGTTCGGCGTAGCCACGTCCCAACGAGCCCTGTGCCAGGCGAAGAGAGAGGGCCCCGATGCCCCGGCGTGTTGACCCCGAGCAGGCTGTCGCGCGGATGCGTGCCGCGGGCGCCGAACCCCTCGAGCCGTTTCGGGCTGTGGATACGCCATGGCGGTGTCGGTGCCTCACATGCGATGCGGTCATCACCCCGCGACTGTCAGCGATCGGTCGTCACGGTCCGTGTTCTGTCTGTGCCAGGCGGCGGACGGGCGCGAGTAGGCGTCTCGACCCGGACCAAGCCGAACGCGTGATGCGGGCAGCCGGGTTCGAGCCGCTGGCCGACTATCCGGGCTCAGGGCGGCCGTGGCTGTGCCGGTGCCTCGCATGCGAGCGGGAGGTGTCTCCCAAGTACGACAACGTCAAGGCCGGATACGGCTGCCGCCATTGCGCGGCGACAGCCCGAGGCATCGCCCAGCGCGGGATCCCGACCGCACTCCGACGCGCGCACGGCGGCGGCCAGGAGCCTGCGCGGAAGGGGCTCGACCCCGATGTGGCAGCAGCCGAGCTGCGCGCCGCCGGTTTCGAGCCCCTCACGGACTATCCGGGCCAGATCAGTGCGCCGTGGCCGGCCCGCTGCATGGTGTGCGACACCGAGGGCCGGCCACGCCTCCACGACATCCGCACCAAAGGCTCCGGCTGCCGCACCTGCCGCAACAGGGCGGCCTCAGCGAAGGTGTTGGCGGCGAAGGCCTCCGCCGCGGTCGCCGTGATGCGCGCGGCCGGATTCGAGCCACTGACCGACTATCCGGGCTCGGCGAAGCCCTGGCGGTGCCGGTGCACCCACTGCGGTGAAGTCTCGACCCCGAGGCACTACAACGTCCGCTCCATCGGCAGCGGATGCCGACACTGCTGGCCAACACGACTACGCCGAGAACCGCCACCTGTTCTGGACGATTGAAGCTCAGCGGGCGGTGCAGGAGAGTGGCCGAAAGTCTGCGGGAGGTTGAGGCCGCCGGGCATCCGACCGCCCACCGTCTCCAGATCAGAGACCAACTGTTCGACCTGCTCCACGATTCCTAAGTACTTTGTTGCACAATAGATCCGGCACGCTGATAAGCGTGGTCGGGCATCGATCCTGGATCGGGTCGGGCGGCAGCGCTCCCGGGATCCGACACAGGGCTCGGTTAGCGCTGGTGGCTCATCGTAGGCGCCTCGGATCATCTACGCGGAGCGACTGGGTAACTGATCCAGATGTTCGGCGGGTCCGGGTAGGCGGCGCACATCAACGATGAACCGGCCGCGATCTCGCTAGACGTGTCATTCCACAGCGGAGGCCCCTCGACACTCCCGTAGTCGACGGTGGTGTGAGGCACAAACGGAGGATAGGACGCGCAAATCGTCTCGGCGGTTGCTGTAGCACCGAGACCGCCGAGGCCGACAAAGGCGATCGCAAGGCCGCCGGCGGCAGTGAGCTTGGCCAAGGTTTGGGTACGCGTCATTGTGTGCCACTTCCGTTGATATCCGTGACGAAGGACGCCACCTGCGCCTGACGTTAGCGGCTTCGCGGATCGTAGTCAGTCCATCGATCGAGCGACAGAATTGGTGACAGGATCTAGTTCACGTCAACGAGGTTCGTGTTGTTCAGAGCCCATCGGCCATGTCCGGCAACGCCTTGGAGGCAGCTCGGCCCGCTATTCGGATCGACGGCAAAAGTGAAGCTGAACGCGGTCATCCGAGTCTTGTAGGGAACCACGTATGGCTTGATCTGCTCACGTCGTACATCTTGTTTACGCCAGCACCGATAGTTCATGTCAATCTTGCCACTCGCATCCTCCGAGATCTGGTTGGTCGGAACCCGGCGGTCCGATCCTGACATCGACACGATCTCGCCGCACCGGGCTGCGCGTCCACGATGGGGCGGATTGTGCAGTACGGTGAGCTGCCCTCGCGCCGGAGCACACCCAGTTACTGGAAAGTAACTAATAGATTCGGCTCGAAAGTGAGAATTTCCCCTCACCTGCCGAGTGCCAGGCGTGATCCAGTGTGATCCAATGCCTTCTACCGCCACTCGTTATGTGTGGCGTTCGCGGAGGGGACAAGTTTGACATTAGCTGGAGGGAACGAGACCGCCACGAAGAAGCGGATCGGCATCGTCGACGACCATGAGACGGTGGGGATGGGTGTGTGGGCGTTGCTTGCCGGTCATCCGCGGCTGGAGATGAATGCAACTGCGTCGACGGTTTCGGGACTGCTCGAGCAGGACGTCGCACTGGACCTGGTGCTGCTGGACCTGCGCCTGTCGGACGGTTCACTTCCGCACGCCAACGTCGCGGAGCTACAGCAAGCTGGTCTTCCGGTGTTGGTATTCACCGGTGCGGAGCGGTCCAGCCTGGTGCGCCTCGCCGTTAAGGCCGGCGTCCTGGGGGTGGTTCGCAAGACCGCGCCGTCCGCCCACGTGGTTACTGCCATTCTCGACGCAGCCGAGGGCCGGCCGGTGATGACCACGGAGTGGGCTGCCGCGGTCGACGCCGACCCGGATCTGCCTGACGCTGGTCTGAGCGAGCGACAACTCGAGGTCCTCGCCCTGTATGCGTCCGGCGAGAAGGCAGAGCGAGTGGCGCACTTGACGGGGCTGTCGGCATATACGGTCAACGACTACCTCGGCCGGATACGAGCGAAGTACGCCAGCGTGGGGCGGTCGGCCCGGACGAAAACCGAGCTGTACAAGCGGGCGGTCGAGGACGGTTTGCTTCCAGGCCCCGAGCATCCCTCATCATGATCGCAACACTGGACGTCGCGCCACGTCTGCGGACCGGGTCTGGGAGAGAGAACACCGACCGCATCCTGCGGATGTTCGCGCGGTTCGTCGGCGTCGGGTACGTCGGCTACCTCGCACTGTTGCTCCCGGCGATCACCACATCAGAACCCAGACTGCAGCCATGGTGGACACCGGCAGCTGTCGTGACCGTGTTCGGTTCCGGTATCGCGATTGGATTCGTCTCGTTCCGACGGGATACCCGGGCGATCCGTATCACCGCCGGCGTAGCGGCTCTCGCCTTCCTGCTCGCGGTGTTCACCTGGCCGCTTGTCTGGAACGGACCGCATCTTCCGGCGTCAGACGCAGTGTGGCTGGCGTCGTTTCCCGGCCTGGCTAGCATCGCCGCAGTCATCGCCTGGCCGACTGCATTCGCTTTCGTCCACCTCGTCGTCGGCTGTGTTGCGGTGCAGCTGATCAACGCTGCAGTCCGCGAGGACGTTCCGGCGGGAATGCTGATCCCCGAGATTGCATTCGCAATCATGTTCTGCACTCTCTTCGTCGGTGGCGCGGCGATGGCGCTGCGCACCGGTCGCATCCTCGACGCGACCACCGAGGAGACGCACAGCGCGGCGGCTGCCGCGGCCGCGCACCGAGGTAGGGCCGTGGAGCAGGAGCGGTTCGCGGATCTCATCCATGACGGTGTGATGGCCGCGCTGCTGGCCGCGTCCCGCCGGCAGCCCAAGGCCGCGTCCGCCCGGCTCGCCGCGGCGACGTTGCGTGAACTCGATGCCATCGCTGACGGTGTCGCCTCCGACCAGTCGTTCTCCGTAGCAGCGACGCTCACGCATCTGCGAGCCGCGGCATCCGAGGCGGATGAGCACGCCACCTTCCGTGTCCATGGCCGCGACGTCGAGGATCTGGTGTTCCCGGCCGATGTTGCGCGCACGATCGCGTCGGCAATGTCGGAAGCGTTGCGCAACAGTCGACGGCACGGCGGATTGTCGGTCACGGCCACTGTTGAGGTGGTGGTCACCGAGCACGGGATCGCGGTCCAGGTGATCGATGATGGCGACGGGTTCAGGATGTCGTCCGTTGCGCCGCATCGCCTCGGGATCAGGGTTAGCATCCTCGGACGTATGCGGCAGATCCCGGGCGCCTCAGCGGAAGTCGCCTCGACACCGGGACAGGGCACCATCGTCACGCTCGAGTGGAGCGCTCAATGACGGTGGGGCAGGACGGCAGCGGCGACGTCCGAGACCTGCTTGGTCTGCAGACGGTGGCCGCGAAGGTCATCATTGTCGCCTACGTTCTCACCTTTCTGCTTCTGGCCGTGGCGACCGCGCCCGGCTACGGCGCGTGGTGGGCGGAGCTCCTCGCGTGGGCGTTGGTCAGCGGAGGTGCCGTCACCCTGATCCGCTACCCTGGTGACCCACTTCCCCTGTGGGTCGGCATCGGCCTGACGATGATCGGCCCAGCCGCTTTGGGGTTGGTGTTGGCCGTGATTCCGGTACCGATCGACGGTCTCCTTCAGACCTGGCCACTCGGTGCCGCGACAGCGATCTACACCTACATGTGCGTACGCGGACGCACCATTCTGGCCTGGATCGGCATGGTCGCCACCCTGGCAGTGTGCGCCGTGTGGGCCGAACTCACCGGACAGGGCGCCGGCCACGGCATCGCGATATCAGCGATCAACCTGGCACCGCTGCTGATGTCGACGTTCTTCTCCTGGACCATTCGCCCCGCCGCCCGCGACATCTACGAGCTCCGCGAACAGACCACCATCCAGGTCGCAGCCGAGGCCGGCGACCTCGCAGTACTTGAGGAGCGGGAGCGGCAACTGCACCGGCTCGACGAGTTGGCCCGACCTCTCCTAGAACGCATCACCGCAGGCGAGGATCTCTCCGACAACGCCTGCACCGAATGCCGACTCCTCGAAGCGCGTCTTCGTGACACCCTTCGGGCACCGGTACTCACCGCGCCGAAGGTAGTAGAGGCGGCGTGGGCAGCGCGTGCCCGCGAAGTGGAGGTCATCCTCCTCGATGACCACGGCATGAATGACAGCCCCGACGCCGTCCGCGACCGCATCCTCGAGGCCGTGGCGGACCTCCTTTGCGACGCAGCCAGCGGCATGATCACCGTGAGAGTTCTTCCCCCGCGGCGGAAGACACTCGTCACCGTTCTGCACGACGACGACAACACCGTCCGGCGGTTCGAGTTCGGTCACGATGGGGCACTGCTTGCCCGGCAGCACGTCTGATTGTCGGTTCTGAGCCCGCATCCAGAGAATGCCCCGGCACCACGCATGGTTACGCCCGCAAAGACGAAGGTGGGGTGCCGGGTCTTCAGCCGCACCATCGTTGCCCGGGTTCCCGGGCTGTGCCGCGGGCAGTTGCGACGGTCCCCGCCCACCGAGCGCCGTCGAAGAGGACGGACCCGCAGTGTCCGGGCCCTGCGGGTCCCTCTTGACTCGGGTCTGTCCAAGTCGAACTACGGGAACTGTGGGGCGACAGGATGGCGATTTCTCCTCACCTGCAGCGCAATTGAGGTGTATCAATCTCATCCCGGGTGGTGTGACGGGGCCGAGGATACGGATCGCGCGGCCCGTTGCCCGCCTCCTCCGGGGCTCGGTCCAGGTAGGTCAGCCGTCGAGGCTGCCGAACAGACCCTCGAACAGGCCGGGCACCTCCGGTTCAGGCTCCGGCTGTGTCTGCCCGACGGTGAGCTCCTTCACATGGAGACGCTGGGAGTCATCGACCTCGTTGAGGGCGTATCGTCCGCTACTAGGATCGAGTTCGACCTTTCCATTGCTCGCAGCAAGCTGCTGTGACCAGGTAGTCCCCGGGATCCAGGTCCAGCGTCGCGGTGTGAACAGCTCGCGGTTGCACTCCTAGACGATCCGGTGCACGTCTCAAGCAATGACGCCCGACAACCAGAGCCGCGTAGCGAACTGACCCACTGGCTATCGCCTTCACCAAAACGCGAACCGCTCCAGCTCGCGCGGGTCTGAGCTAGGTCATGGCTATTGCTGTGGCCAACCGGGTTGGCCACGCTCGGCCTGTTGTGATGAGCCAGCACAGTGTGCCAACTTCGGATCCGCAACTTTCCCCGTGAGCACGATGCTTCGGGCGGCCTGGGCGCTACCCGAACCAGTGTCGGTGGCGGAGAGCGCGGTGTCTCGACCTGTGGGAGCGGGAACTTGCCCGTCGTGTCAATGATTTCGCCGGTCTGGATGGTCGCTGGCCAGGCCGGGGGCTCGTACTCCAAGTGCCGGCGCATCCACTGCGGCAGTGTCTCGACCCCGAGGCACTGCAACGCCCCACTCCGCGATCTTCCCCGGCGTACGGGGGTTGATCGCAGCCTGAGTCAACCCCATCAGCCGTGGTGCTTTCTCCTGGTGCCTTACCCCGTCATCGCTATCGATGTCTTTCCGTCGCACGACTGGAAGGCAATCGTCAGGCAATCGCAGGACATACTTCCGCCTCATCTCGCCAATAGGATCTACTCCGTCGAATTAGATCAGCATCCAAGGTGTTGCAGCACTCCAAGATTGGTCTCAAGGTATGACGATTGCAGTTGGAACTCACCCCCTACGCCTGAGCCATTTCACCAAGTGGATCCACCTCGCCGGCGACCGCTACCTTCTAATGAATCACCCCCGCAATGTGATGATGTTCGCCGCCACACCGATCATCGATGCATTGCACAACGGCGGCCTCGACGATCTCCCCTCCGACGTTCTCGACCACCTGCTCGCGCAGGGCTACCTCACCAACCTGTCGCACGAATCCGAAGACAAATGGATCAGCGCCCGTATCGATGGCCTCGAGGCCGGCTACGTCGAAGCCGGAGAACCCAAGAACTACTGCTTTATCACCACGTATCGGTGTAATCTGAGCTGCTCCTACTGCTTTCAGAGCAATGATCACCAGCGGATCGTAACGAATCGCATGCTCTCGGTCGTTGACGCCGAAGCGGGGCTACAGGTGATGGCCAGCGACAGTGCCACATTGAGCCCAGATACAATCCGCCCCCGGGTCCTCCTCTTTGGCGGCGAACCACTATTGCCGGTCCAACGTGATGTCGTGAATACCATTGTGCGCGGATGTCGGGACCTCGGATACGCGCTCGAAGCGACTACAAATGGCTACTTCCTCGAACTGTTCGCTGATGTCCTCGGGCCCGGTCTCATCGAGCACCTCCAGATCTCTCTCGACGGACCTCCTGAAATTCATAACACCCGGCGCATCCCCATTAATGGGGCGCCAACATTCGACAAGATGTGGCGAAACATTCAGCTAGCCCTCGCCAAGGGCTGCACAATCAGCCTGCGGTGCAACATCGATCGTCGCAATATCGAAGGCTTCGTGCAGCTGGCCGAATTCCTCGACACCGAAGGCGTACTGGACCACCCGCGCCTGGACCTGCGCTACTCCCGCATCGTCCCAGATTTCGAATCCCTCGATGCAGCAGAAGACGTCGCGCTCGACTACGACGAGCTGGAGACCTTCCTTATCGAATCGATGCGTACCCACCCGGTTCTACGCAAGGTTGCTGCGCCCGAAGACATCCAGGACTTCTCCACCTGGATCGGTCGTCGATTCCCGACCAAGACATCCCGCCACTGCGGTGCAGTCCAACGCAACGTGTACTTCGGTCCCGGACGCGAGGTCTACCCATGTCACGAAACCGTCGGGAAGGTAGATCTGTCGATCGGCGTCTACCGCGATGGCGCAATCCAATATAACGAGTCACATGCGAAATGGACCGACCGCAGACCCGACCGCCTGACGACGTGCCGCCGCTGCCCATACATCCTGGTGTGCGCCGGGGGGTGCGCTGCTCATGTCGACCTCGACAACCAACCATTGAAGAGCAATTGCGAAGGGTTCGACGCCAAGTACTCGCTGGCCGTACAACGCGCCTACCTCGGTGACAACAGCTTCCTTGCCGACGAGATGGCAGCCGAGGGCTGCTAACTCCCAATCAGCCTGTCAATAGCGAAACGATGAGGAGGTGAAGAACATGAACGAAACCCCGCGTGATGCCATGAGCGATCTCATCCAGGAGATCGAGGTCCGTGAGGAAATGAAGAAGCTGCCCCCGATGTGCAGCTGCTGGTCCTACAAGTGAGGCCCCATGTGGACGGCACGCAAACCCAGAGGTTCGCGTGCCGTCCACATGCGCGACCCGCACCTGCCCCGGATGAAGGACAACCGATGTACGAGCTGTCACCCAAGGTCGAACAGATCACGCCGCCGCTGATCTTTGTTGAGGGCCGGGCCTATCGACTCGCTCCATCGGTGATGACCACGCTAGCCGCGCTCACTGATCCCGGCGGCCCGCCCAACGACACCGACCCTCGTGTTGTCGCTCGCCTCGTGGAACTGGGAATCCTCACCAACTCGGATGGCACTACCGAGTCGGTACCGCCCAAGCGGGTTCGCCATCCCCTGTCCATCCACGTGCGTGCCTACTCGACAGCATTGCTACGAATCTTCGAACGTATCGGGACCTTCTACCCGCTACGAAATACACTGCAAGCAGGCATTGTCATCATTGCGGGTATCGCTGTCTTCGGCTGGATGCTGCGTGACATTCAGATGGCCGGCGGCGTTGGGGGGCTGATCGCTCGGGTTTCACCAATCGAGGTGATTGCCGCAGTGGTGTGCACTGTCCTCGCGATGGTTCTTCACGAAGCAGCCCATGTCGCTGCAGCTCGCGGTTCCGGATGCCGAGTTCCCCGAGCCGGCGTCGGGATCTACGTGACCAGCATCGTCTGCTTCGTCGATCTGTCCACTCTCACAGACACGACACCAGCTCGCCGGCGCCACGTCGACATCGCAGGAATGACCGCCGACTCGTTACTCCTCATCGCGATATGGGTCTTGGGACTTGTGCACATTGTCTCTGTGGACTTCGCGGCGTTGGTTGCTATCAGCCATATCTCGGGGCTACTTTTCACCCTGAATCCGTGGATCAAGAGCGATGGCTACTGGCTGCTGCGGGACAGCTTTCCGCGCCCGACATTTGACCCATCCAACTGGTTGTTGCAGCCACGCTGCTACGCCGCCCGGATCCTGCGGCCCTCCAGTCCGAGCGGCGATACGCGACTGCTGCGAACTCATTTCGTAGCGGGAGTGGCCTGGCTCGTCGTCACGATTCTCTGGACGATTACGGTCTTCGTCAGCTTCCTTGCGCAGCCCAGCTACACCAGTGATGTTCTCGGACACTGGCTGATGACCGCAGCAACCGCTCTGGTCACGCTCGTTGGCATCAGCGCAGTGGCGTTGGCACTACTGAAAGGTTCACAATGGCGCAGTTCGTAATTCCCGCAAACGAGAACTCGAGCCAGCAGGCGATTGATCTATACCTGTCGGTTTTCGACACGACCTCAGTCGACAACCGGATGGCCATCCTCAAAGGTGCCGGTGTGCACACCGCGCCCACCACGAAAGCTCGTGCTCTCGGGTTGCGATCCCTGACCTGGGCCACAGCCGCCGAGGTAGGCCTCCGGGCACTTGCGACTGCAGGGGACCCGGACACGTTGGCAACCGCCGACGCTGTTGTGGCAGCACTGCGTGTCGCCAGAGGATTGGCTGAGGACCGCCGCTCGGTGAACGACCCTCTTATCGACGAACTCCTTTCCGCAGCAAGCACTCTCACCGCTCCCAGGACATCCGAGGGGCTGGCCACACTCCATGCGGAATGTCTGGTCTACCGCAACGCGTTGCGATCCGGCACGTGCTCGCCGAACGACTACCTGGACTCGCTACGCACCCACTCGAATGGCGTGACCGGTGCGCTGCTGCGTGAAATGCATCTCGTCGATCCCGAGGTTACCGACGAGGTCTACGATTTCACGGTCTCGCTCGGTGTCCTCTATCAGCTCACGACCGACCTTCGCGCTGCGACCGACGGGACTTTACGGGAAAGCTCGATCAGCCGAACCATCTCTATGGCGCTGCTGGCAGCGGACGATACCCGGGACCAGGTCACCGATGTGATCGTCACTCGCAGCCGGCTTCTGTTGCAGACCACCAAGAGCATCCAGTCTCACTACGCACGAAACTCGATGCTCGACGAAATCACGTTGCGAGCCAACATCACCTTGCGGGAATGCGCTGTGCTGCTTAAGCAAGAGCAGGCCCGACGTGCCCTCGACTCAACCACATCCGAATGACTTTCCAGACAGATGAACCAGGGCCATTCCTTGGCGGATAGGATTCCGGTCTGCCGAGTAGGCACCGCTGACCAGCCGGCACCTACTCGGCAGAATCGTGCCACCGATGGAAAGTCATCCGCTGGTAAGAGTTAACTTCGCCTCGGGAGTGACTGCATCAGATGAAGTTCGCCGTCTTTTCGGGCCGGTAGTCCCTCTTACGACTCTTCCCAAGTTGGCCGGCGGGACCGCGACGGGTCCGAACGACGCGGCGCGGGAGTCGGACGGTCCGAGCCGAAAGGCAAGGGGAGAGGGAGCCATGAACCCGACATCAGTTGCGGTCAACCGCGATCAGATCGTGAGCGACCGCCTACCGGTTGGTACCGCGATGCCGCCACCCAGACGATCCGTTGGTGGTACGGCGATGAGTGAGACACGCCGAACATCCCTGATGTGTCTGGAGCAGTTCCTCCGCAATCGCCACCACCATTGGATCAGCAGTCGGGCGGGCGCCTGCAGCAGCAATCCGCGTTCTGGGATTTCGTCTTGCGATGGAGACGGCCAATCATCGCCACGGTCGCCTTGCTTCCCGAGATTGTCGTAGCTGGGGTCCTCGTAGGGAACTCGCGTGACGAGGCGTCATATGGGGGCTGGGACGCCGGGGTGCGCTATGGAGTGACAGCCAGAGCACTAATGAGTGCCGGAGGCGGCGGCTTGACGACTGCTCAAGTCAATTCCAATTGCTTGACCATTGCGCTTGCGGCGGAGGGTGACTACGTCGTAAACGACTACCAGCAGGGCTGCGTCGACGGCGTCCATCGGGGTGTCCCGCGGTGAATGCGCGCCGGGGTCAGCAGAACCGGTACTCGGCAGCTCTGCCGGCGATGAGGTTGGGTGCATTTCGTTGTAGGGCTCTCGCAGTGTCGTCAGGGTCGCCGTGTGCGCCATTCGGAGGCAATACCGTCGCGGTTGAGTTTCCGTTCGAGTCAGTGTTGGTGGACAAAGTCGAGGAGAAGAGCCCTATGACCGCCTCCCCCACGGTGTATCGGGGAGAGGCGGCTTCACCTGTCGGTCAGGATCCGAATAGTGATTCCAGGCTCCCTCCGGATGCGGGCGGAGTTGGATTGGTCGGCTCCGTGCCGGGGAGGGACTCAGTGTCCGGAGCCCCGACGTTGATCACGATCGTTGGGGTGGGTATGTCCGTGCCGCGTGGGTGGATTCGGATGTACTGGGAGGAGTGTCTCCCATCGCCATCGATGATGGCCAAGCGATGAATACCGACAGGGATGTCGTTAGGGATGGCGATTGATGCGATGCCAACACCGTCTTCCGTGACCGGCAACGGGCCCAGGTCGATCGGATCCGAGAACATCCGGCCGTGGAGCCAGGACTGCAGCGGTGACGGGAACGCCATTCCCGCGCCGTATGCGAGGGTGATGCCCCCGCCCTGGACACCCTGGTGCACCAGGTCGTCCGCCAGCGCCGGATCAGCCTCCATACCCTCACCGATGAGCGGCTCACCGAGACCGGACAGCACGGAGTTCGCACCGCAGTACATGTTGGGTTGTCGTTCGGAGACCAGGGCGCAGTGGGCCCAACTCCGGGTGTACGACGTATGGATCTGAGCGCCGGTGCTGTTGCGGATGGAGAACAAGTTCTCGGCATTGCCCATCGCGCGGGCGTTGCCGCTGTCGCAGACGAGATCTCCGAAAGCACAGAGGGAATCGACGTTGCCGTGGGCGACGGCGAAGTTGTCGGCGCCTTGCTTGCGCAGGTGCAGCAGTGAGCCGGGGGTGTTGGCCTCGCCGATTGTCTTGTCGCCGCGACCGGTCGCATGGAGTGGCGAACCGAGCAGTGTGACCTTCGTGACGAGATCGGCCGTGTCGGTGCCATAGATCGCGGCGAGCGCATCCTGGATGACGTGGGCGCCCTGGGAGTAGCCGGACAGGATGACCCGCGGCTGTTCGGACGAGCCGCACGCGTCCGCGATGTGGTGCAGAGCCTCGACGAGCTTCGCGGCTCCGCCGTCCACTGAGTCTCGGTAGTCCTGGGGGTAGTTGACAAGGTCCTCCGGGGCAACTCGTGTCGCCACGTAGTCGAGACCCATGTAGTAGATCTCGGCGTCGGAGTGGGCGCCCACGAGTCTGGCGATACCGTTGATCTCCGCTCCCATTCCGCGGTTGGGGTTGTCGTGGGTCAGGAAGTAGCGGGCGAAGTCCCGGCGTCCGTCGTCGCCGCGGAAGATGGTCGGGACGTCTTCGTCGTAGGGCAGCTCGTCCGCGTCGTTCGCGCCCTGTGGATCCTGGCCGGACCCGCGGACGCCGATGAAGAAGACCTCGTCCGCACACGGTTCCGGCGGGGGTGGTGTGTATAGCTGTGGGCAGGTCACCGAGCCGTCGGTGCGAAGGCTGCAGGTGAAGGTGAAGTAGCGCTCGAAGTCGGCAACTGAACCCTGCGCGGGGAGGCGCACCACGTGGAGCTGAGGCGTGATGACCCGCACGACCTGTCCGGCCAAGATCGGGGTGCCCTCGCCGACGACCAGGCACTCGACGGGGCCCGAAACGAGTAGCGCGCAACCACCTCGGAGCAGTTTTTCGACCGGTTCGGTGAACGGGTCAGCAGTCGCCAGATCTGATCCCCAGATGTATGGACCCACTGTGCTTCGACATTCGGTTCCGCCGTCGCCGTACTGGACGCAGAAGTACGAGTGGGTGTCGATGGCGATGTCGACGATCTCGCGCCCGCTCGGCGCCACGATCGGCGATCTCCAGACGATCCCCTCCTCGACGACGAAGGCGGTGCATTTGACCTCGCCGGCGATGAGGAGGCAGACGCCATCCTCTTTCAGGGCGATGGCGTCGATGTTGGCTTGGAAGGGGGGCGTGACCCCGGCTCGATTCGGCGGGTACCCCTCCAGGTTGGGCAGCGTTGCCCGGTTGCCCCAGCACTGGCCGCGGCCGTCCTCCAGGACGACGCATGGGGAGAACGCACTGGCTGCGAGGGTGGTCGCCGGTCCGGCCAGCACCACGTCGACCGGGATGGATGAGAACCCGATCAGGGCTGCGGTCCCCAGGGACTTCGCCTGGTTCGACCCCCAGCACTGCACCCGGCCGTCCGCCAACAACGCGCAGCTGGTGTCGAGGTAAGCGACCACCGCGATCGGGGTGCCGGTCAGCCCAACGACGGGCCGGGGCTCGTTGCGGCTGACGACGGTCCCGTCGCCGAGCTGTCCCAACTCGTTGTGGCCCCAGCACTCGACCGTGCTCGAGACGAGCTTGCAGGCGTGGGTGTTCGTGGCGCCGAGGGCGGGGTGGTGGCCGACCGGTGCTGCGCTTGACTGCGACGGCGAGGTGATCACGGGCAGGGCGACCAGAGTCAGGGCCATCAGAATCGTGCTCATGCAACTGAGCAGTCGCGTGGTCGGGGATTGCTGTCGAAGCCGATCCAAGAACAATGTTCACCTCACCTCTTCGGTTGCCCGCCGAGGAGGATGATGGATTCACCAATCGATGGGCTCGTACGATTGCCGGAGACACTACACCGTGGTAAATCGGATCGCTTTCGCCTGCGCGAGTGGGTCATTCGGTTGATGGACATGTTTGCCAGGCCCGCGAAGTCTCTCGACCACAACCGTGAATGATCGCGACGCGGACAGCGACCAGAACTCTGCACGGGGAGCGGGTCGCGGCACCTGCGCGTCGCGCTGAGGCCTCGCGTGGCTTGACGTGGGACCCTGAAAACAGTGCTCGCGGACCTGATCGATGGCCCGCTCGCCCACACCCCGTCGGGTTGGCTCGGCGCGAACGTGCGTGGGCGCTGTGCGCCGCTCTCGGGCACAGCCTGCTGCGCGCTATCGGCGCCGGCGACGGCGGCAATCATGCCCGCGCCCACGATGCCACTCTGCGCTGACATCTGGGCAAAACCCCTGTCCGATTCGCGCGGTCCGCTCGAAAACTCGTGCTGCATCTACCTGCCCACGGGAAGTGCCGTCACTCTGTCAGCGGACTCTTGAGGTGAGCCTGGGTCTCCTTTCGAGCTGGAGAAGTGAGCAGACCGTCGAGCTCCTTCGGAGCCCTCTGTTCCGGGTCCTCCTCTGTACTTCGCACGACTGTGTCCTTCCATCAGGACTGCAGGCGGGAAAGAAACCTACGGTTTGCAGACTTTGCGGGTGGTCGGATCGGCCTGGAAAGAGGCCCAGCTCCGGTCGTCTGGTGCTTCTGGTTTGGCGGAGCGAAGGGTGTCAGATGGTTCACGGCCATCGGAGTTAGCGGACGGCGGTGGTGACCGGTTCGAGGAGAAACAGGCACGACCGTTCTTCGTAGCGGTCGACCTCCGCGGTGACGCTCAGGTTCGTTCCCACGCCGATCGTGTCCGGCACCGAGCCGGTCCAGTGCAGATCGTTGATGGTGTTCTCGTCGCGGAACTGGAAGTTCGGCCCGGTCGCGGACGGGAAGTCGCCCACGACGATGAGGATGTCGTATCGGGTCTTCGCATCCCCGTGTGGTGCCATCGCGCCGATGTTGCCCGGGAAGGCGATCGTCTGACCGCGATGAGCCGCAGCGAACGCTGCGACGTCCGATCCGCAGTCAGGCCCGGCGAGGAGCGCCGCGAGTTCGGGACTGTTCTCCGGTGTGAGGACAACGTTCTCGGGTGCCGGTGCCGCGTTTGCAGGTTCGGGGGACGGTTGCTCGCTCGGCGCCGCGGCTGCCTCGCTTGGCGCAGGGGCGGTTTCTGCGGGGGCATCGTTGCGTTCGCCGATCACCCCGACGGTGATGGCCGCGATGGCAAGCACGGCCACGCCGCCGCCGGCGATCCACAGGAGTGGGGGAGTTTTGGGCTTCGGGCGCCGGAACGTGATCTCGGTCTGCACCGTCCCGGGTGACTGGGAGACGATTTCCCAGCCCTGTGTTTCCCACTTCTTGATGGTTCGCGACTCCATGCCGCGGACCGCGCGGACCGTCTTGGTTTCGTACGTGACGTCGGTGTCCGTTGTCATGCCCACCCCTCGGTTTCATGCCGGAAACGTTGGCCGGCCTCGCCGGAGCGTACCGACCGTATATGCCCTGCCTGATCGCGACCGGCCCGCGACCGAAGCCGACGACAGTGCCCCTCCAAGAAGACACGCAGTGGGCGTTCGTCCGAGCGAGTCAGGGGCGGTTGTTCTTGGCGTGCAGGCGCTGTTTCGCGCGTCGTTGCTGCCGCGATGACACCGCCGCCTCCGTGCCGAGACCAACGCTTTCGGTGGCGGTGGGGTGACGTGATCGTGATCGTTCTCGAGTAGTGGGGCGCGGACTTCGTGCAACGGTCCGGTCAGCTGTCGGCCGTTCAGTCGTGGGCCGGGGCCGGCGGCGAACGAGTCCAGGATTTTCGTCAGCAGTGCGGGATCGGTGAGGACATGTAGGACCAGATCATGTTCGTCGAGATGGACAATCGTGGTGATCGGCGCGTACGGGTTGCGGAACTCGTAGATCGGCACCTTCACGGTCTTCTCGACGGTGCGGGTCTGCCGATCATCTGCATTCCGATAACGCCGGCGCGGGCGGCCTTGCGTGCACAGTGGGCGTCGCGGCGGCACTGATCGCTGCACCAGACCCGCGGCCAGCCCCGCCCGGTGTGCCCGGGAACCTGTCGTTGGCACCATGGGTAGATTCCTGGATCCGCGGGCGTGTCGTCGCGAGGGTCCGTTGGGTTCTCGTCGGCGGTGTCGGCCCATCGAAGGTGGCGCCGACGCATGTTGCTTCCAATCGACCTCAGAATCGATCGTCTTTCCTTGTACCGGCCCCGGCCGCAGTCGCCCCCGGTCGTCCACGCAAATAGCGTCCCGCCGGAAATGCAAACCACCACACACCTCTTGCATTAAAGTAACGAAAAGATAACGGTGCAGGTGGTGGGGTTTCGGAGGGCTGCCGCCCAGAGACATCTGTGTACGAGGGCTGAGACGATGAACCCACGCTTCCCCCCGTACCCTTGCGGCGGAGACGCCTCGTCTGAAAGGCGCGGCTTGTGGTGATATCGAGCAAGGTCGTGCGGCAGCAGCTGATGCAGTCCGCGGTCCTCGCCAAGATCGACCGCGACGATCTGCGGATCGACACCGACCGGATCCGGCAGACACTTCGGGTGACCCGCAAACACGTCTCCCGCGGCCCGCTGATGCTCTCGTACCTCGATCAGTGGGAGCAGATCGTCGACGACAACGACATCGACGCCGTCCGTGCGATCGTGGCTGCCGACGACGAGACCGCCCGCGAGATGCGGAACCTGTCACCGCTGCACGTGCTGCTCACCGAACCCGAGCGGATGCAGGTCCTCGACGAGTTCCGAGCCTGGTGGACCACACAGGGGCCATGACCCGCGGCGGCGGTCCGGTTCGGGTGGACTCGTACGGTGGTTGCACTCGATACCCCCTGAACGATCGACAACTCGATGTCCTGGCATGAGTGGGCGAAGGGCGCCCCGCCCGGGCTGGCCGAACCCGACATACAAGACGGTCGCCATCGCCCTGCAGAACCGCCGCCTGCTCACCATCTCGAAGAAGGGCGGTCTGTGGCGCGCCGATCTTCTCGACTCGGGTCTACCTCGCCCACGGCACCTACCCACCCGGGCATCTGCAACCGAAGAAACGTTCCCGAGCCATGCCCCCACCCACCGCAAGAGGCGCACCAAGTCGTCCCGGTAGGACCGACCTGACGCGTCGCGAGCAGCCTGCTTCGACGCGTCGCCCGAAGGCGCCAAACCCACCGTCGGCTGCCGCGCCGCAGCCTCCGAAGGTGACCCCGTCGCGGCAACTGCTGCGCGATGTCATCTCACTGATGCCTGCTGACCTCTCGCGCGCGGACACCGGACCAAACGAGGGTTGACCGCGACCGATCCAGGGCATCGACACGAGCCCGACCCGATCTGAATGGTGTGTCGGTGGTCGGTGCTACACCGGAGATGAGGACAACGAGATCGGGATGAGGACCGAGGGCGAACTCCGTCATGGCCGACACCACAGCGCACCGCGTAGTACTGCTCCACATCGATGCGGCAGCGCTCACCGAAGAGCAGAGGTTGCTGCTCGCACAATCCGCCGGCACCTCACGCGCGATATACAACTGGGGCCTGGCCGCCATCAATGCATGGACCGGGCGGCGGTACGCATGGCTACGGGAACGTGCCCACGCTGTCACCCGCACCGACGGTGAGGCGCACGCTCTGCTGGACGACGTGGACTGGCGCAGGGAGGCACTGCGCCAGGTGCCCGAGGACCTGCGCCAGCGCCCCAACAGGAGCTCGCTTAGTCGTAGGTTCACCGAGCTCAGTCGTGATCCGGACAGCCGGTTCCACTGGTGGCACGTCGAGAACCACGGCGTCTCCCGGTTCGTCGTGAGCACGGCGCTCGGCGATCTCGACACCGCGATAGCCACTACTGGGACCGTGCCAGTTCGACAGAGCGGCCACCGCGGAAACCACGCAAAGACCACCGCCCCACCAGATGGCCACGATTCAAGAAGAAGCACCGCTCACAGGACTCGTTCGCGATCTTCAACCTCAGCGTCACCAGCCACGGGGACGATCCGTGGAAGGTGATCGACAAGGGGCACAGGATTCATGTCCCCAATCTCGGATCGCTACGAGTACACGAGAACACCCGCCGACTACGCCGCTGGATCCACTGCGGCGCTATCCCCAAATCCGCCCGGTTCGCCCGACGCGGCACCGGATGGACAGTCAGCATCGTCCTGGAGGTCCCCGTTCAGGCGATCCCGACGCCGGTGACCACGCGGCGGCAGTGCGCAGCCGGGGCGGTCGGGGTCGATGTCGGCGTGCATTCGTTGGTTGCACTGTCGACCGGTGAACTGATCGCCGGTGACCCCGCCACCGCGTTCAATCGACGTCTTCGCCGACTCCAACGGCACGCTGCCCGGCAGCGTGGCCCCACCCAGGAGCAGGGTCCCTCGACCGGATGGGTGAAGACCCAGCGTCAGATTGCACGGTTGCAGCACGTCGACACGCTGCGCCGCCGGGGTCGTCTGCACGAGGTGACGAAGCGGATCGCAACCGGATTCGAGACGATTGGGATCGAAGACCTGGCAGTGGCCGCGATGACGGCCGCTCCGCAACCCAAACCCGACCCCGACCACCCGGCAAGGTTTCTGCCGAATGGTCGGCGAGCCAAGGCCGGCCTGAACCGGTCGATCCAACGCGCCGGTTTCGGGGAGATCCGTCGCCAACTCGGCTACAAGACGTCGTGGTACGGCGCGAACCTGGTCGTCGTCGACAGGTACGCACCGACCTCGAAGGCATGCTCGGCCTGCGGCGCAGTCAAAGCCACGCTGCGCCTGTCCGAGCGTGTATATCGCTGCGAGCAGTGCGGTCTGGTCCTCGATCGTGACCTCAACGCTGCCCGCAACATCTGTTCACTCGCCCTCAACCTGTCGACCGTGGATGCGGCCGACGTTAAACGCCGCGACACCCCAACGCCGAGCCGGTCACGATCGGCCCGGCGTGTGTCCGGCAGACCTGCCGAACGGCAGGCCAACAGAGGCCAGCAATGGACCTCCCGGCCCCCACCTGTGTGATGCCAGAACTGATCGGGAAACGGTGTAATGCAATGCATCGTGCGAGATCAGGTGGAGTTCCTCCCACGTGTAGGGGGACGGTCCTCGGAAGCCAGAAGGGTCTCCCACGTGAAGGCGGGTCACGATTCATCGGGCAACCGTCGTTCGGTGACTGGATCAAGTGGACGCGTCCATCTCGTCGACGTCGAGCAAGGACCTCAACCGAGGCAATGAGGTGTCTCAAACGGCAAGTCGCGAAACGGCTATGGCGCACCATGTGCCGAGATCATCGCGAGTCTTCGGTGCTTACAGGTCTGCGATCGGCTTAAGACGAGATACATTCGATCCGGTCGCTAGGTGTTGCGGGTCATGACGTTGTAGACACCGGCCAGGATCTGGGCCAACCAAGGCGGACGGGTCCTTCCGCGGCAGGATGAGAAGTACCACCAACTCGTCCGCCGACAGAAAGAC
>NZ_SCOY01000043.1:0-37725 GCF_005503035.1 Rhodococcus sp. Q | reverse complement strand
GTGTGACACGAGAACCTCCGAGCGGATGTGGGCCTTAGACAAGCCACACCCCACTCGGAGGTTCTCTTCGCATCAAGCCGACACGCCTGCTACCAACGTCCTGGCCGGGTACAACTAGGACGGTTTCTTCGCCCGTCCCGTCGTGACCGCAGCACCGAGTTTCGGGGCGCGCGGGAGCGTCCCGTGCGCAGTCGATGCCCGGAAACCGTCGATCGCGAGCGCGGCGTACCGGCGAGCCGCCGCCGGCCGACTGTCGAGCGGCAGCGACGCCAGGCCGCGGGCGGCGACCAGTACGAGCACGACGTCGTCGAGGACGAAGTCCCTGCGCAGATCCCCCGACGCCTGAGCCCGCCGGGCCAACGCGGCGACCTTCCGGAACAACGTCGCGCGGTGCACGGCGAAGCCGCCGGCCTCCCGATCCTCGGACATGAACGCCTCGACGAAACCATGGTTGCGGACGTTGAGGACGACGGTCCGTTCGATCACCGCGCAGAAACCCCGCCATGGGTCCGGGTCCGCGGCGCCGTCGTCGACGATGTCCCGGCAGGCCCGCAGTTCCTGCGCGAACGCCTCCTCGACGAGGACCTGCTTGGTCGGGAACCGGCGATACAGGGTCGCGGGCCCGACACCGGCGTGGCGCGCGATCTCCCGCATCGTGACCGCCGGCCCGTGCTCGGAGAACAGCGCCTTCGCGGCATCCATCACCCGGTCGCGGTTGTCCTGGGCGTCGGCCCGCAGCATGTGAGGCAGTTGGTCGGCCATGGCTCTCACTTCTCCTAAGCGGACGGGACCGTCCACTACGTTCGCGAGAGAACCTTACCGGCACAACAGAAATGGAGCCACCCATGCGAGCGATAGCGATCAGGCGATTCGGAGATCCCGACGGCATGGAGGTGATCGACATCCCGGCACCGACAGCCGGGCCCGGACAGGTCGTCCTGCGCACCGAGGCGATCGGCGTCGGCGGTGTGGACGCCGTCATCCGCCGCGGCACGCTCGTGGGCTACGGGTTCACCGAGGGCATGATCCCCGGCAGCGAAGTCGCCGGCGTCGTGACTGCGGTCGGCGACGGCGTCGACGCCTCCTGGATCGAGCGCCGGGTGTGGGCGTTCACGGGCACCGGCGGCGGGTACGTCGAGCACGCCGTCGCCCGGGTCGACGACATCGTCGAACTGCCCGACGACCTGACGTCGATCGACGCGGTCACCGCCGGAAGTTCCGCCACCGTCGCCCATTTCGCGTTGGCACACGCTCGCTTCGCACCCGGCGAGTCGGTACTCGTTCGCGGCGCGGCGGGCAGCATCGGCATCGCCACCGTCGAACTCGCCGCTCGCGGCGGCGCCGGCGTCATCGCCGTCACCACCTCTTCACCCGAGCGCGGGCGACGACTCCTCGACCTCGGCGCGACCCACGTCCTCGACCGCTCCGGCGCCGGCGACCCGTCCGCCCCGGAGTCCTTCGACGTCATCATCGACATCGTCGCCGGCGACGACCTCCCCATCTTCATCGACCGGCTCGCACCCAACGGCAGACTGGTCCTCGTCGGACTCGTCGCAGGTCCACCGCCCGCGGACTTCGGCACCAGGCTGATGAGCTCGTTTCAGCGGTCCCCCTCGTTCTCCGTGTTCAGCCTCGACAGCGTCCCTGTCGCGGAGCGGGACCGCGTGCGGGCCGAGCAGTTCGCCGCCACGGCCCGAGGGGACCTACACGCGGTTGTGCACCAGGTCCTCCCGCTGGAGAAGGCCGCCGAGGCGCACCGTCAGATGGACGACGGCACTGTGTTCGGCCGGATCGTCCTCACCCCGAACTGACCGAGCGCGGTCGCACCCTTCGGGCCGCGAGAACAACACGCGCGCAGTGGGATTACGACAGGTCCGTCCGGCCGGAGCTCGGAGATCGAGCGCCCACGTCGGGTCGGAGTGCGGCGAGCACGGTCTCGACCCGTCGGTCAACAGGCCCGGACAACTCGAGCACGGGCAGGCCCTCGCACAGGTGCAGCGGATCGTCGTACACCAGTTCCAGAAGTGCGTCGTTCACGGCCGCCCCGAGTTCGGGAAAGTCGGCCCGTGGCAGCAGCCGATCCGTGTGCTCGGTGTTCGGCACCACGACCAGCAAATCGATCGTGGCCATCGCCGACCTGACCAGGTCCACGTCGACCGCGTCCTCCGCGTCGACGCCACAGGCGGTGAGGTAGGCGAGGAAGTCCAGCGGGGTCCGGTCGAACACGACGCCGGCCCCCGAGGCGCGTAGCGAGCGCAGCGACCTGTGCAGTTGCGCGCGGTAATCGGCGACGGACGGCGGAAACTCGCACTCGTACCCCTCGTCCTCGAGGAGCAGGTATGGCTCGTCGATCGGGGTGTGGCCGTCCAGCCGGGCGCACAGTTCTTCGACCAGCGTGGTCTTGCCGGTTCCGTGCGGACCGGAGACCCCGATCCGTCGCTGCATGTGCGGTGAGGGCCTCATTCCCGGAGGATACGTCGCCCTCGACGCCTTCCTGTCCTGTCGGTTCAGTTTCCGATTCGGAACGAGGCCTGCGCGGCTACAGGGTCGTCATCGCACCGCAGATACGAGTCCCGATGGGAGCGACCTTCCACATACGCCCACATGCACAACCAGCCGTCGACCTGGGCGAACTGCCCCTGCCCCTGTTTCACCACCGACACGTCGTTGACATAGGTGTTCGCAATACGAAGGGCGGTCTCACAGTCGACCTGCCCCGTCAGCACCGCCACCGGACGCGGCCCCGACCGGGTCTGCACCTCGCCGCAGACCTGACCGGGCCCGGCGGGCACGGCGGTGGTGGTCGCGCCGGTGGTGTCTTCGCCGGCGATCCTGACGGACGCCGCGTCACCGTCGAAGTCGAACGATCCGGTCGGACCCGAACACGACAGTGAGGTCGCCGACGTCGCGGTGCACGCGAGCGGTCCGACCGACAGCGTCGCCCCGGGATGAAGCGTGGGCCCTGCCAACTGCCCGCCGGCCATGTCGATGTCGCGCCGCACTCCCGCGGCGTCGAGCACGACATCGTTCGCCGTTTCATCGCGCCCGGTGAACTGATTTCGCACCGGACGGTCGGAGACCAGATCCCGCACGTTGCACGACAGATGCGGCTGCGGGTCATCGTGATTGTTCGGGTTGAACCAGCATCCCGCCGTGCCGGACTCGAGCCGGAAGGCGTGCTTGCCGTATCCGAGGTAGTACTCGTCGGCATTCGCGTTCTGCACCGCGTTCGAGCCGCCGGACTCGGAGGCCGGTGGCGTCGACGAGGCAACCGTCTGGGGCTGGGGCGTCGACGCAGACGACACGTCGGTGGTGGCGCCGGAATCCGCCGGCGTCGAACATCCTGCCGCCAGTGCGGCAATGGACAGCGCACACAGTCCCCGCCGCCACCGCGTCGCCGTCGACATCCCATGCGCGCGCCAATTCCGTTGATCCTGCACATCTCCCCCTGTGAATTGCGTCCCCCGGACCGTAAGCCCGGCACAGAGTATCCCGCATGGCACCGACAGCCTCGACCGGTCCGCTGCGTGGGACGCACCCGGGCGCAGTGTGGCTACATGATCCAAACTCTCTCTGCGGGACCAGAACTCCTCACCAGCGAAGCCCAGAATCCGGTTCTCGCGGCAGACGCACTGCAATACGCAGTCGACAGCATCAATTCCGAGACGACGGCCATCGCCGATGGTTGGTCGGGCCCCGCAGTGGCGGCATGGCTGTCGCTGTGGGACCAACGGCTCTCCGCGTGGGCCGAGGTGATCGCCACCACCCGTGAGGCTGCCGACCACGTGGCAACGCTCGCCGCCGACTACGCCGCCACCGCAGCCGGCGCCGCCGCGTTCTTCTAGCCAGTCGCCGCGCGCTCCGCCGAGCAGGCAAGCGAGCACCGGGTTCGTCGCGGCCGTCGGCCCGTTCGCCGCGCCTCCGCGGCGTCGTGGGTGCGCGCTGCCATCATGGGCGGATGCATCCGTTCGACGAGGGTTTCGAACCACCCAAGGACTGCGTCCTGTGGTGCACGAACAGGACGTACGACATCCACGTCCTCGACGACGGCGTGCTCGTCGACCTGGACTGGTGGAATGACCACCTCGAGAGCGACGAGCTCGAAGTTCGGCTGAAGGGCCGGGACATGGACGGCCGCGTCGTCAGCGGTGGCCGGGCGACGGTGCTGCGCAACGACTTGCAACTGGACAGCGATCTGGTCGAGGCCGAGCACAGGGGCCTCGGGCTGCTGTTCCTGTGCGCGGCGTGGCGCAGCGCCCATCCGAAGCGGCGCGCGGCGCGTCGATTCCCGGACGTGTCGAACCGTTTCGGGGCGCCGAACGTGCACCGGCATACCGCGGTCAAGGCCGCCATCGACCAGCTCGTCCGCGACAAGCGGCTCCCCGACTTCGACTACACGTCGGGCACCGGCTGGCCAGGCCTTCCGAACGTCGGAATTCCCCTGACGACAGTGTTCCTGTGGGCCCTCGGCGTCAAGGCCGCTGGCATCAGGGCGCAACTGCTGGATCAGCATGGCGTCTCCACCCTCATCCACCTGGGCTGGTTGGAGGATCCGGCGGTCAGCGGCTTCACGCGCCGCCGCTACGACCGGTACCTCGAAGTCCTCCTGCACTGGAGTGAATCGGCTGGGACCACGCCGGAACTCGTCGAGCGTTGGCTGGTGGAACGGTGGAACGCGCGGGTTCAGGAAGCGCGCAGCGGGTCGCTGGCCGAGCCGACGCTGTTCTGAGGCAGCGGCAGCTTCTGACGAACCGACGAGCAGAAGGACATGGGAGCGATGAGCAGTAGCACCGATGACGTTGTCGAGGTAATCAGGCTTGCTCCGGATGCAGGATTGGTCAACAGCCTGGGCGCAAACCATACACTCGAGTCCGCGATTGCCGACATTGTCGACAACAGTATCGACGCCGGCGCTACACGCGTTTCGGTCCGACTCATGACCCGAGATGACCGACTTACGCAGGTCGAAATCATGGATGACGGCAAGGGCATGGATGCCAGAGCTATCAACAATGCCATGACAATCGGCCACCAGCGGGACTACGGCGATGGCGATCTCGGCCACTTCGGCATGGGTCTGAAGGCTGCGTCGTTCGGTCACGGCAATGTCCTCACGGTCTGGTCGACAATGAGCGGAGCGACTTCGGTAGGGCGACGAATCCGCAAGGCCGATTTCTCCAAGGACTTCACCTGCGAGATCCTCGCCACCGCCGCCGCCATCGAACACGAGTCCGACCGCGACGCAGTTCTCGGGACAACCCGGGGCACGACCGTTGTCTGGACCGAGGTCCGCAACGCCTACCGTGGCCACGATGCAGGTGAGGCGCGTACTTGGCTGGCAACCCGTAACGATGTTCTCCGCGCCCACCTTGGAATCACCTTTCACCGACTCATCGCCGATGAAAGACTCAGAATCGACATACTCGTCGACGAGCTGGGCGCGGGCTTGGGAGCCCATGGTGTACCCGTGATGCCAATTGATCCGTTCGCTTACGCTATTTCTGGTCACCCTGGCTATCCCAAAGATCTGATCGCCAAGGCCGGTGACACACAAGTCAAGTTGAGGTGCCACATCTGGCCGGCAAAATCGGATGTCACAGGCTTCCGCATTGGAGCTAAATCGGGTGAGCAGTTTCAGGGCTTCTACATCTTCCGAAACGATCGGCTTCTTCAGGTCGGCGGCTGGTCCGAAACAGCTACGCCCGGCCCGGCACGTCAGCTTGCGCGGGTGGAATTGGAGGACAGCGGAGCGATTGGCACCTTCCTCGCGATGAATCCGGAGAAGAGCGGGCTGAAGTTCGAGCCGGTATTTCACGACGCCATCAACAGGGCCGAGTCCAGTGACGGCACAACGTTCCGCACGTACCTTCAAGATGCCGAGACGACCTACGCCACCGCGAACAAGCGAAAGCGTTACCGCAAACCTGTGATCCGACCGGACAAGGGCCTGGCTCCGGCTGTCCGCAAGCAGATCGGCATCGAGCTCCCTTACATAGACGGCGACTCAGTCAGTCTCAAATGGGCGCGCATGCCCGAAGGCGAGTTCTTCGACATCGACGTCCAGCGCAATACCTTGCTGCTCAACAATCGCTACCGCGCACTTTTCGCACCCGATGGTGGGAGTCTCAACGATGCACCGGTCGTCAAGGCTCTAATGTTCTTGCTGACCCACCATCTGTTCGAGGGGCACCATTTGGGAGTCCGGGACAAGGATGAGATCGCACTGTGGAAGTGCATCCTCGGCGCGGCCGTAGTCGCCGAATCGCAGATGAGAAGCAAGTAGGGAGCAGACGATGTCGACTTCACCGGGGGATGATGCGCGACATCTCACCTTCTCCACGGTCACTACTCTGTGGAACAACGGATTCCCCATGGCGCTGCCCATCAAAGGGGAGCCGGCCTGTAGCCTCAAACTCGACCCAATGAACGGTCACCTCTCGCTTGTGACAGCGTACGAGAGTCCGGAACCCGACGTCGTCAAGCTGAAGAACGTTACTTGCCGCGTGATCTCGGCTGATTCCGGCAGCCTCGCTGAGATCACTGTTCGCGTCGAAGACAGCCTGCTTGGTTCCTATGGTCTACTCGCAACGATTGCCGACGAACTCCAGCTGTCGAGATTGCCACTCGCTGCAGCGGTGTCTGTTGCTGTCAACCGACACCGCAACGTCTTTGCCAGTCGCAGCACACTCACAACGGAGAAGGAAGTCGGCCTTCTTGGGGAGCTGCTGTTTCTTGAGTTCCTCATCCATACGATCGGAGCCGGGCCCGCTGTCACTTCTTGGCAAGGCCCCATCTCTGAGGAGCACGATTTCACCTTCGACTCGGTACACATCGAGGTGAAAACCACCAGTGGCGAGCGCCGTAAGCACCTCCTCCATGGCCTCGAACAACTCGTGCCGCTCCGCGGTGTCCCTCTGAGCCTTCTGTCAATTCAATTGACTCGCACCTCCCCGGAAGGTGGGCGGACGTTGCCGCAGACCATCGCGAACCTACGCAAGATCACCTTCGGTCATCAGGTCACTGTCGACTCCCTGCTCGAACGCCTCGGCTGGCATCAGGACGATGCGGACCTCTATTCCACGCCATGGACGTTTCGCTCACAACCGCGTGCGTACGCAGTGACTGGCAACTTCCCTGCGATGACCCCCGATCTCGTGCGACCTGTAGTGCCCAACTTCGGACTTTTGTCGGAGGTCTCCTACAAGGTTGATCTCACTGACCTCGAATACGACTCGCTTCCCGATCCCCTTGGAGGGTTCGTGCAGCCGAATGACAGGTGACTCACATGACGCAAAGTCGCCCTACATGGGCTGACGCACTCACGAACGTCTTCATCGCGCTGAAGAACCAGGCGCCGACACCACTATTACCTCTGCTGTCCGCCATGTCTGGCACTGCAGTCACGGATGAGGAGTTGGCGGCCTTCGTACGGGACGCTGACGAGAACGACCCTGCACTGACGCAAGCACGAATGGCACTGGCCAAGTGGGACAGCCAGGACGACTACCTCGACTCGAGCGGGTGGCCCACGGGTATGCGGACCATTGAACGTCGCACGGCAGTTCTTGCGGGACTGCACCTGTCTGAGGCGACGGCGGCGGCCTTCGCTCAACGCGTCGAAGTGTTCGAGATTCCCGCCATTGTCATCTCGAAGACATTTGAGCCCTGGTACGCCGACGAACAGAAGCTACGCACCAACCTCTACTGGGACGACTACGAGAAGTACCTCCGAGAGGTCAAGAAGTGGCCCGCATCGTCGATCTCCGCACTCGACGAAAGCACAACCGAGGTGGTGGAGCGCCTGAGTCGACCGACTCGAGCAGAGGCCAAGCAGACCAAGGGACTCGTCGTTGGGTACGTGCAGAGCGGGAAGACCGCAAACTTCACAGGTGTCGCTGCCAAGGCGATCGACGCCGGTTACCGGCTGGTCATCGTCCTCACCGGGACCATCGAGATCCTGCGCGCGCAGACGCAGAGACGCATGGACATGGAGCTCATGGGCGTCGAGAACATTCTCGCCGGCCAGGATCCCGCCGATCCAACAGTCGCCAGAGAGTTGGACTACCAACAAGACAGCGACTGGACGGCTGAACGATTCGTCAAACACGGCGTTTCACTTGAACAGCCCGGTGTCGTTGAGATCGCACGAGTCACGAGCCATCGGAGCGACTACAAACGACTGCCGCAGGCAATGACGAAGCTGAAGTTCGCCCGGAAGAACAAGCGAAAGCCTCTCAATGACGAGGAGAACCTCTTCCACTCCGGCGCATACGTCGCAGTCATCAAGAAGAACAGCGCACCCCTCAAGAAGCTGATTCAGGACCTGAAACCGCTGAAGAAAGACCTGGCTGAACTACCGGTTCTGATTATCGACGACGAGTCCGACCAGGCATCCGTAGATACGACGAACCCCTCGAAGTGGAAAAAGAACTCGGCAGAAAACCGCAAGCGGACCGTGATCAACCGGCTGATCACGGAGATCCTCGAACTCTGCCCGCGAGCACAGTACGTCGGATACACCGCGACCCCCTTCGCCAATGTGTTCGTCGACCCCGACGACGAACGGGACCTCTTTCCCGCTGACTTTGTCCTCTCGCTGCGTCCGCCACCGGGATACATGGGCGTTCAAAAGTTCCACGACGTCGGAAAGCGTTGGGACGACGAGGAAAAGTCGGTCGCCAACTCCAACGAGCTGGCCCACGTGAGAGCGCTACGCGGCGATAAAGACACCGATCCCGACGGAAGAATCTCGGAGATCCAACAGGCGCTCGATGCCTGGGTGCTGTCCGGTGCAATCAAGAAGTACCGCGAGACCAAGTCGGATCACACCTTCCGCCACCACACAATGCTGGTGCACGAGTCGGTCAAGAGGGGCGACCATGCCGATACCGCTGCCGACGTCCGCGCGCAATGGAGCAAGGCCAAGTTCAACTCCGCAGAGGGATTCGCTCGCCTGCAGGAACTCTACACAGCGGACTTTCTCCCCGTTATGAAGGCACGGGCAGGCGGTTCTCCGATCCCCCGAACCTTCGATGAGCTCAAACCCTTCATCGGCACCGCCTTGGCGGAGATCACGATCGATGGCGACCCTGTACTGATTGTCAACTCCGACAAAGAGGTCCAGGACCAGCAAAAGAAGCTGGACTTCGAAGCGGACAAAGTCTGGCGCATCCTTGTTGGAGGTACCCAGCTCAGCCGCGGGTTCACCGTCGAGGGCCTGACGATCTCATACTTCCGCCGCAAGGCCGGCCAGGCTGACACACTCATGCAAGCAGGCCGATGGTTCGGCTTCCGGCCCGGATACGAGGACCTGGTGCGGCTCTACATCCGCAGAGACACAACCACAGACCTCTACGAAGCTTTCGAGGCTCTGCTCATGGATGAAGAGGCTTTCCGTTCTGAACTTCGCCAGTATGAGGGCTTCGACGAGAATGGCGCTCCCGTGCTGGAGCCACGGCAGATTCCGCCCTTGGTCAGTCAACACCTTCCATGGCTGAAACCGACGGCACGCAACAAGATGTGGAACGCCGTCATCGCCAACAAGGCCCCTACTGATGTACAGGACCTGTACGGGCTGCCGGATCGAGGCAGCGACGAAAACCGCGAGAACTTCGACAATGTCGTGATCCCACTCCTAAGCCATGCGACAGAAGACGTCAAGTTGCCATACGCGCTCGACGGCAGGTCAGGGCTTCAGCAGCGCGCTCGAGTCGGCGTCATCAGCGCCGAAGACTTCCTCGAGCTGTTCAACGAGTTGTATTGGTACCCCACGTACTGCGCCAGCGTCACCGCCTTCCGCGGCTTCATCGAAAAGGCAACCCGCGAGGGGAAGATCACCGACTGGGCAATTGTCTGGGCATGGCCGAACTCGGGTGGGCGCTTGTATGACATCCCCGAACTCGGCGGAGAAGTCCCCGTCATCAAACGAAAGCGGCGTACCGGCCGAATCGACTTCGTGGGTTCGGACCGCAAGCACCGCGCAGCGGCATACCCAATCGCGCTCGGGGAACGTGTCGCTCCGATCGGGAAGTCCTCAACCAGAGGTGTCGTCCTGGTCTCGATCGTCCCCGACCGCGAGCCCGATGACGCTGAGTCGCGGATCGAACGTGCGGATCTCGTCGGCTTGATTTCAATTGCAGTACCTGCAGAGTCGGTATCGCGAAGTAAGGTCATCCAGTGGACTGTGCTCAACCCGGCGAAGCCTGACGACGTCGTTGTCGACGATCCAAGCGCCTGATTCGTCTCGACGCCGTCGAGGCCACCGGCCGAATACAGCCTTGACGGGGATCGATGCGAGTTACGTGTCTCCGGTGGATGAGTCCACTGGGAACACGCCGCGGCCCCTGCCTTCACGTACTCCAGATCCGCCCGCCAGGTGACACAGCTGTCCGGTCCGCCGCGCTGCTTCTCGTCACCAATCGAACTGCGGCCGCACCTCCTCTTCGTGCCGGACAAGTTCGGCGGCGAGGACGTCGAAACGCGGGTGCCGTGACCAGGATTCGCGGTCGCCGATGACGTAGAGGCGCTTCTTGGCGCGACTGATGGCAACGTTGGCGAGATTGGGTTTCGCTGCGGCCCAGCGTTTGGCACCGTCCTTGGCGGGGTCTCCGCCGAGGACGAAGAAGACGATGTCGGCTTCCTTGCCCTGCGATTTGTGGACGGTTCCGGCGGTGAGGCCTGGGTACCGGTTCCCAAGGCCGGCGAGGCGGTTCGCGACCTGCCGGAACGGGGTGACGACGATGACCTCGCTCATGTCCTGCTCGACGTCGCGCAGCGCATCGAGGTGCTGCAGGAGAAGGTCGTGCTCGGCGCGCACGTAGTGGCCGGACGAGGGGCCGGTGACGTCCAGCCACATCGACATCGGGAGCGGCCCGTCCGGGTCCGGGTTGCCGCCGTGGATCATGGTGCCGTCGTAGGCGATGGCGTTGACGATGGAGAACATCGGTTCGGCGCACCGCCGGTGCACACGCAGGGGCGCACCCACCCAGATCGGCTTCTCCCCGTCCGAGAGCGTGGTGCCCCAGCGGTTGAGGCGGTCCGCGATGGACTGCGCCGATTCCGGTTGCGGTAGCCACCTCTCGGACACCCCGAATGTCCGGCGCACCGCCTGTTGTGCCCGGAAGGGCAGGGTGACAACGGGTTCGAGTTGGAGTGGATCACCGACGACGACGGTGCGGCGGGCCCGCCAGATCGCACCGACCGGGTTCTGGGGTGTCGCCTGCCCCGCTTCGTCGATGAGCAGCCATCCCAGGCCTTCTGCTCCCATCCCGTGGAAGACGCGGTCGAAGGACGCGAAGGTCGTGGAGACGAGTGGCACCAGGAAGAACAGGGCACGCCAGGCGTCCGCGACGGTGTCCTCGCCGAGAGTGTTGGGCGCGGAACCGGAAACGACGTCGGTGGCGCCGTGGAGGCTCTGCCGCATCTGCTTCGGGACGTGCGTGAGGAATTCACGGTGGAGTGCGAGGGCGGCGAGGAACAGTCGGGAGCGGGCCTCGGCGATCTCCGCGTCGGACCACGGTGCAGCGAGGTCGCGGTGCGGGTCGGTGTGCCAGTCGTCGCCGGGGACGGCACTGCCCCACCTGTCGCGGCACCGGGCGACGGCGGCGCCGAGTTCGTCGACGCGGGCCGTCACCGCGTGATGCTCGCGGGCGAGCGGCTCGTGCGCGTCCTCCGCTGCGGCGAGGGAATGTTGGGATTCCTGGTGGGCGTCCCACGCCTGCCGGTGGGACGCCTCCCAACGGGCGAGGGCCTCGTCGAGTTGCGTGCGGCGGGTACGCCAGCGGCCGCGTTCGACTCGGGCGCTCGCGGTGACGAGCCGCCACCAGTGCGGGCGGATCTCGTTGTGCCGTGCGATTTCTTCGGTGACATTGACGCGACCCTGTTCGGCGCGTTCCACGGCCGAACGTGCCGCGAGTTCGGTGCCCCGGGCCCGGGTGAGTTGATCCGTTGCGTCGGTGAGCTGTGTGTCGAGTTCTGCGAGTCGGCGACGCTGCGAGTGGTGCTCGGTGAGGGTGTCGTGGGCGCGCTGGCGTTCGGCGACCAGGCCCTCGACGCGTGCCTTGGCGGCGCGGTAGTCGGCGACGGCATCCCACCACGGTCGTGCGGGTGTGGCGGTTTCAAATTCCTTGAGGATCGATTGGATTCCGCGGCGCATGCTGCGTCCGTCGGCCTTGACTCCGCGTGGGGGCTTCTCGTCGAACCACAGGGTGTTGACGAACTGGGTGCGGTAGTCCTTGCGTCCGAGCCGGGCCGCGGTCAACGCCCATGCCGTGTCGGTGGTGTCGGGGAGGAGTGCGGTGGCGATGTCGCCGAAGTAGTCGACCTCGAAGTGGGTGCCGTCGATGGCAGTGGCGTCGGGCATCTCGTGGCTGATGTTCTCGACGGCACCGTTGTTGGACGAGGCGACGACGATCTCGAACCCGTGGAAGGCGGTGTCCCACCGTTGGACGACGCGGGTGTAGTCCCCGTTCTTCCACCGGTGTGGGGTGCCGGTGAAGGCGGCTTCGGGGCGGGTGAGGTCGGCGAGGCGGTTGGCTCGTTCGACGACGATGCCGGCGACGAGGTCGCGCAGCAGGGTCGATTTCCCGGTGCCGGGTGGTCCGTTGACGGCGAAGATCCCTGCGCGGGACCCGAGTTCGCGGGTGATCGCGTTGACGGCGAACTGCTGGCCGAGTGCCAAGGGGTGGTCGGGGTTGCTGGGCCAGCGGCCCAGGGGTGTCGCGTCGGGCCGACAGCCGTCGAGGGAGGCGGCGGGGTTCATGTGGACGTCGACGCGGGCGGTGGCGTCGATGTCGGCGTCCTCGGTCAGGTATCGCGCGAGCCCGCAACCGAGGTCGCCCGCCGCGACGTGCGCGCGGACGAGGTCGAGGTCGGCGGCGATGAAGCTGTTGAGGAAGTCGGTGCCGCCACCGTCCCCGTCGCGGACGTCGACGGTGCGGACGCGGATGTCGGTGCACCGGAACAGCCCGGTCACTGCGAGCATCGTCTCGGCGCGCGCCCGAATCGTGTCCAGGGCTCGCGCGTCGAGAGGTGCGGGCTCACCCACTTCCCAGTCGACGGTCTGGACCTCGTCGACGAGGTCGGCGAATTGGTCTCGGGCACCATCGAATCCGGCCAGCCACGCCGAACTTGCGGGGCCCGGGGCGCGGGTGCGCCCGGCGGCCCAGGCGAGCCCCGACACGATCGCGGTGTCACGGATATAGCGGCCACGGTCGTCCACCACGATCGCGGCGAGAGCACAGTCTCCGGACGGCCGGGGATCGAAGTTCTCGGTACCCGGGTCGAGGATGTCGTCGACTGCGACCCACACCTCGTCGATGCGGTACACACCGACGTAGACGACGTGTCGGCGTTCGAATCCCAACCGAATCGGACGCTTCTGCTGGTCGTGGCCGGGTTCCCAGGGCAGCCTCACCCGCGGATCCGTGACGTCCTCGACCGGCGACAGCGTGTCGAACCGATCAATCCTCGGCACTGTTTGCGGGCTGAACAACTCGATCGCCCGCCAGAACGCCACGATATCGGCCTTCGCCGTCGATTCCGCGCCCACCACTCCCCCACTGATCGCTCGCTGCCGTTGACTCGACGACAGTACGGTGTGGCACCGACATCGACGGCACGTCGCTGCCACCTCGGTACCGAATCCCGGCGTCAGTCAATCGAATGACACCGTCTCTCTGAACGAGAACCCCGGGAAGCCGCCCTCGCGTCGACCTGCGACCATCTCCATGCCGCCGTATTGGACACGGGCCTGTCGGGCCCGTCCCCTCTGCGTTGGCTGAAGATAGGACCGGCGGCTCGCACGCCGGCTGATCAGGAGTGCAACGTCGTGTCGACATCAACTAAACCCCGCAACACCGAACTCTTCGGGCGCAGCTCCACCACATTGGCGTTCAATGCCGTGGGCCTTTGCGTGGCCCTCGCAGGAACGGTGTTGAATCCGGAATTTCTTCTGCTGATTCTGCTCATTATTGCGGTTGCGATCGCGGTCATGCTCCGTGGAGCAGTCCTGTGGTACCGCCATAGAAATCCACGCCGGCCACGAGAACCCCACCCCGGGAAGGCACGTCTTGCTCGGCTTCCCCGTTGCCCCGACCAGGTACTGCCGCTGCTGTCCAGCTATTGCGTGATCTGTGGTCGTCCACTGACCAGTCCGGAGAGCCAGCGCGCACGGGTCGGCACGACCTGCATCAAGAAGCACGGACCGAAGTACGCCACGAAACCCAATCCCGAGTACATCGACTGGCTGAAACTGAAGTCCGCTGCCGAGGCCGATCGAGATGCGGAGCAGACGAAACTCGATGCCCAGCACAAGTCTGCGCTCGCCGAGCACGCCCTCCTGACAGCCGAGTGGGAGGCCGAGATGGCAAGCCCTGTAGGGATCGCACGTAACGCGCAGCGCCGCATCGGAATGCGCCTTTTCTACACTGGTGCAGCGTCGTCGGCCTTTCTCCTCCTCCTGTCGATGCTTTCGATCCATTGGGCCGGGATCTAGCCGCGCAGGCATTCTCCGATCTTGCGGGTTAGGACGGCGACGGCTTCCGCACGCCACGCCGGTTCCCGGAGACTGTCGAGGACCGCGGAGTTGAGCCCGGCCGCGACGTCGTCGGCGATGGCGAGACGTCGCAACTGTGCGTGGCCGAGCGCCGACTCGTCGGTGCCACTCGGCCACGCAATCGTCCACCACCCGCTGCTGCGCAGCGCGACCCACGGGTCCGCGGAGTGGGGCGCGGAGTCGGCGACGGCGAACGGTGCGAGCAGGCCGGTGAGTTCGCCACGCGCTTCGGAGAACGGGACAGGCCCTGGCCGGGTGGACGATTCGTTGACCGCCCACAGCAACACCACATACTTGTAGGCGGCGCTGCGGGCGCCGCGCTTGAACACCGTGGTGGTTTCGAGGTCCCACAGCAGTCCGCCTCGCGCGTGCTTCCCGCCGTGGTCGACGACGAAGCCCAGTCCGGTCAGGCAGTCGGCGACGGTTGCGAGGCCACCGGAGAACTCCGAGCCGTCCAGGAACCGCCCGGTCGCGTAGCCGTGGGCGACGCCGGCGATGGCCTTGGAGTCGTAGAAACGGCCCTCGTGGACGAGACGGAAGTTGCGTGCCTCGGCGTATCCGCGTCGGCGTAGGAACTCCGATTGCCCAAGTTCGTCGAACTCCCCGATCGCCTTGAGGACCGAGTTCCGGGTGATGGACGCGAGATTGACGGTCACTGTTGCTTCGACTCCTCGACGGCGACCGGCTCATGCTCCGCTGGGCTGAGGGCTTCCGCAACGCGCAGCAGGCCCGATCCGACGTTGCCGATGCCCGCTGCGCCCGCCTCGCGGGCCTTGTCGCTCAGCACAGAGGCACCCTCACCGATCGCCGATCCGACGGCTCGGGCCCTGCTCCCGATCTCGTCGAGCGCGTCCTTGATGCCAGGCATCGAGTGTTCGTCCCATTCGAGGAGTTTCGTGCGGCGAGCGTGCGCGAACGCGTCCAGGTCCTTCTTCAGCGACTCGGCGTTCTCACGGATCTTCGAAGCCGACTTCCACCGTCCGATCTCGAGCGGCCTGATCTCGGCGTAGGTGTGCAGGATGTTGCGCGCCGAGGTGAGCAGCTCGGCGTCGGTTTCCAGGTGCTCGCGCAGCAGGTCCTTCATCATTCGGTACGCGGCGTCGAGGTGTTGCGGTTCGGCCGCCTCGATCCGGGTGATCCGCAACATCTGCCACTTGTAGAGGGCGTCCTCGGCGACGACGAGCAGTTGCAGTGACTCACCGAGCAGATTCTGCTTCACCGTCTTCTCGAGAAACGCCGCGCGATCCTTCACGGAGTCGTTCGGATTGAAATCCTTGAGCGTGAGACGAATCAGCTGACGCAGCTTCTCCCCCGTCATCTGCAGCGTCGGACCCAACGCAGCGACGGAATCCCAGTCTGCTGCGGCGAGCTTCCCCGACTCGTCGACATGCCGGAGGAGTTGGCTCACGCTGGCGTGGGCTCCCAGAACGTCGCCGGCCTGGCTTGCCTCCGCAAGGGTCAGGATCGCGTCGACGGTGTCCTGTACCCGTTCGACCGCTGCCTCGACCGATGCGATGGCCGTTCGGAGGGAGATTGTCATCATCGCCATCTGCAGTGCCAATGCCTGCGCCGGCAGCATCGAGGCCTCGGCCCATTGGATCTGGCCGGCGAAGTGGCCGGCCGAGTTGCGCACCGTACCGTAGTAGAACCCGGGATCGCCGGGAATCAGTCGCTGCGTTCGGATCAAATCCATGCTGCCAGGTGAGAGGCGGACAAACTCTCCGGCGCCGGCCTTGATCGCTGCTGCGCTGCCTGCGATCGCGGCGATGTCGGCGACGTTCTTGCCGGAGATGTCGGCGACGCTGATGGCGTCCGCGGCGACGGACTTCAATCGCAGTACGTAGCTGTTGACGAACTCGGGGTCGCCCGCGACGAGGACGCCGTCGTCGTCGACGACCAACGCCCCACCTGTGGTGTCGAGTTCCGCGCTCACCTCGGCGAGTTCGGTGTTGTTGTCATCTTGCTGGTTGTCCACGGCGTCATCTTCCCTTTGCATGGTCACGATCATGGTTCTTTCGTCGGCAGTACCGACACGAGCCGGTCGGTGTCGGTGTCACCGACGTTGACCACCGTGTAGTTCTCGTCGGCGAGTTCGCGGTCCCGGTCGGGCTCGTCCCCGTCGACGAGCACCACACGCACGTCGGGCCACACCGCCTCGACGGGCCACAAGTTCTTCCCGAGGTCGGTTCCGAGATCGGGCTTGGCGACGCCGCGCAGCGACAGTTCCAGTAGCAGCTCGACGACCGATTGCGCTGTGTACGCGAGCGATTCACCCCAGGGCCCGTCCACAACCTCGGGTGTCGACTCGATCTTGAGTTCGGCGAAGATCGACAGCGCCCCGTCGCGGGACAGCTTGTCGTGGTGACGCTCGTTGCGGAACGAGCGCAGGCAGCCGTAGCAGGACGTCTCGATACCGCAGTCGCATCGCGTGACTCGGTCGACCGCGAACTGGATGACCCGGTCGAGGTTCTCCGCGATCTTCTTGGCCGCGCCGGCTCCTGCGGGGACGGTGTCGAACAGGACGAGGCTGCGCCGTCCGTCCGCGGTCCACGACAGTGTTCCGTCGATGTCGTCGCGGCTGATCTCGAGCGCCTCGGACGCACCTTCGAGCATGGCGTACAGCACCGACAGCCACCGCGACTCCGAGTCCTTGTCGTAGGACACCGACCCGAACGAGAACTCTGCGACGTCGGTTTCGTACCGGTGCCCGAGGGAGACGATCTGCGTGTATCCCTCGCACGGCCGATCGGATGTGGGGTGGCGATGCGCGGCCTTGCCGGGCTTGCCGGTGATGGGCGCCGCCCACCCACACCAGCTGCACAGCTGGAAGCCCGATCCGCCACCGTCGGAGATCACCACCATCCGCGCGCGGGTGCCGGCGCGGGCTCGAACTTCCACGCCACCGGTGGAAATCCAGGGGAACGGGTCGCTGATCTCGCCGAGATTCTCGACGAAGCTGAAACCACCCCAACGACGTTGCGGTGGTTCGGGTTTGACGTCCTCGACCTTTCGGTCTGCCACGAACCCGAATTCCGGCACCACGAAGGTGCGAATCTTGTCGAACTGCTGATGGCAGCTGGGGCACATCTCGTCGACGTCGAGTTCACGGGCGCATTGCACCTGCCCGCAGTCGCGGCAGGTCCGGTA
This sequence comes from Rhodococcus sp. Q, assembly GCF_005503035.1. Classification (NCBI taxonomy): domain Bacteria; kingdom Bacillati; phylum Actinomycetota; class Actinomycetes; order Mycobacteriales; family Nocardiaceae; genus Rhodococcus; species Rhodococcus sp. Q. The sequence goes on along the minus strand of NZ_SCOY01000043.1, from coordinate 20,024 downwards.
CTTGAGTTCGACGAGTTCACGTTTCGGCAGTTTGTGCAGGCCCCTCGAGGTCCAGAGTTTGCCGCCTGCGACGATCTGGTTGCCGGGTGCGTAGTCGTAGATCGCCTGCCCGAGGTCGCGGGCGAGTTCCAGTGTGGCACCGACATCGCTGTCGCAGTGCGCGGTGCGCAGCTCGACGGTGTCCACGGGAAAGCCGTACTTGGGCAGGATGTTCTTGTTCGCCAGGTACCCGATGAGTTGCCGACGTTCGATCGTCTCCAGAACCTTCTGCAGCTTCCCCGCGAACGGGTAGTTCTTCGCCCCTGCCGCGTCGGCGATGAGCCCCAGGTAGGTGTCGATGTCGTTGCGTATCTCCAGTTCGGCGGTCTCGAGCAGGTCGCACAGGTCGTCGACCCAGGTTCCGTCGTCGATGCCGATGACGGGGGCGAGCCCGGGCGGGAGCACCTCACGGACCGCGGCCAGCACCCGTTCGGGGACCGGGGTGAGGAACCGCCGGACCTGCGCCGCCGGCGAGTCCTGGCCGTCCTCGGTGGGTGAAAAGAACTCGCCTGCATGCTTCCAGGTCAGGTCGTCGTCCTCGTATCGGTGCCGGAAGTACGCGGACAGCGCTACGGAGTGTGCGTGCCGCCGGGCGATGCGTTCGTTGTCGATGGGAATCCACGGGATCCGCATCTCGCCGGCGATCATCGATTCCGGATTCTGGTACTTGGACAGGTCGTGGGAGCTGCGTTTTGCGTAGGTGAGCACGAGGGCTGCGGAGGCTGCGCGTCTACCGGCACGACCGGCCCGCTGCACGTAGTTCGCGGTCTTCGGCGGCATGTTCCGCAGCACCACGGCTTGCAGGTCACCGACGTCGACGCCGAGCTCGAAGGTGGTCGAGCAGGAGAGCACGTTCACAGCGCCGGCGATGAAGTCCTTCTGGATGGATGCCGCCTTCTTCGACGCCCATTGGGCGGTGTGCTCCTTCGCGGACAGCGGCGCGGGACGCATGGTTCGGTACATAGTCCGGTAGTGGTGACTGTCCTCGCCGGCGGGCGGAATCGTGAAAGGTGACACCGTGCCGCCGCAGCTGCTGTGCGGGCAGACGCCACGAATGTTGTTGCCGGTCACTCGTCGACACACCGAACACCGGTACCACGTGCTGTTCTCGCCGGAGCGGATGCGCAGCTTCTCGTGGTCGACCTGGTAGACGTCACCGGCGAACTTGTCCGCAACCAGCCGGAGGTGGCCGTGCTCGACGAGGAAGGCCCAGCAGGCCTGGAGCACCTTGTCCGCGGGCAGGTCCGAGCGCACCGCTGCGATGACCTTGCGGACGAGCAGGAGGCGGTTGTTGGTGGTGCCGGGGCGCCCGGCGGGCTCCCAACTGATGATGCGTTTCGAGGCGTCCGAATTCATCGACCGGATCCGGATGGTCGCGTTGCGCGGCGCGAAGATCTCGTCCTGGATGTTGACGTCGTCGAGGAGGGTGACCGCGCCCTGGATCCGGACGATCCTGAGCAGCTCCTCGAAAAGGCCCCAGGTCTCATCCTCGGTGAGGCCGAGCAGGGCGAAGCAGCGCGGTAGGTCGTATCGCCTCGGACGGGAGAGCCGCACCTCCATCAGGCCGAGGCCTTCGAGGGACTGACGCTGGTCGAGTGCGGTCAGCTCGGCCATCACCCACGGGTTCACGGTCTTCCGGATGGTGCCGCGGGTCGCCGATTCCCCGAAGTGATAAGCGTCCCGGGCCTTCTTGGCCGCGTAGTCGGCGAGGTCGTCTGCGGACAGCTCGTCGTCCCGGTGCCGCGGGTCGGCGAGCGCCAGCGCCAGGTACCTGCGTTCGAGCATCCGGCCGTAGGTCTTGTCGAGGTACGGGGCGGCGAACGCGGCAGCCTGTCGGGAGTCGGAGAACATCAACAGCTTCCGGCCCTCACCGATTTCCTCGACGGTCTCGTCTGCGGCGGGTGGCAGGTGTTGGTAGAGGGCGGTGGTGATGACGGCGGGCGCGGCGTTCGTGTCGGTGCGCAGCCGGCGGATCACCTGACGGGCGCGGGCACCGCATTCGGTGCACTTGCTCATCACGCTGGTCCGTACGGCGTGCTGGCGGACCCGCAGAATCGGGCCGCCGGGGCAGTCGGGTTCGGTGCAGGTGTCGCCACCGAGCGCACCGCAGCCTGCGCACAGGTGTCGGATGCTGGTTTCAGTGGTGGTGTCCCGTTCCTGCGCGAGAGTTGCCTCGTCCTCGTCGATCACATCCGCATCGGCGGTGTCGGTGACGACCAGCCAGCGGACCTTCTCCTCCGACTTGACCGGCCGGAAGTACTCGCGACCCTTCCGCGTTTCGGGATTTCCGGCCAGGTGCACGGCGCCGCAGCGTTGGCAGGTGCCGAACTCGAACACCGCCCGGCCGGTGTCCGGGTCCACTTCGTGTCGGTCGAGCAGGACCTTCGGCCCCTCATCGGTGTACACCAGATAGGCACCCTCGGTGGCGCGCACGAACATGTGGTATCGCGCCGACAGCACGGGGTTTCCCGCCTCGTCCCTGACCTTCGAGCCGAGCGCGACGAGGGCCTCGAGCTTGCGGCCGGCGGCGGGGTCGTCCGGCCACAGTTGGGTTTCGAGCTCGTGCACATCGACGGGTCCGCGGGCAAGGATCGACTGTAGGCCCACGACGTGGCGCTCACCCTGCAGCGCATCGGCCGGGTCACCGGCCGTTCCATACGCGGCCGGCGCGGCGATGTCCGCGCCGGGCTGGGCGAGCATGAGCAGCTGCTCGTCGTCCATCTCCCACGTGGGTGCGGTCCGTCGGGTCTGCCGGGTTGCGGTCACGAGGTCCTGGCGGGCCGGGTCGTCGCCCACGTACTCGAAGGGGACGTCGAACAGGTTGTGCGCGAACGTGGTCGCCTCGCGGGCCTGCGATTCGGGGGTGCGCCCGGTGAACGAGGCGGAGGTGGCGATGCACTGCAGGGAGCGTCCCCGGGCCACTCGTTCCCGCAGGCGCCGCAGCAGCAACGCCACTTCGGCGCCCTGCGCGCCGTCGTAGACGTGGGCCTCGTCGAGGGCGATGAACCGCCAAGTGCCCGCGTGCTCGCCGTCGAACAGGTCGAGGTCGGCGGGACGCAGCAGCAGGTATTCGAGCATCGCGTAGTTGGTGAGCAGTAGGTGCGGCGGTGTAGCGCGCATCGCTTCGCGGCTGAGCAGTTCGTTCGGTAGCGGTTGCTGCCCGGGGTTCGCGGCCCGGAACGCCGATTCCGCCTCCCGCGTCGTATGCTCCGCCTCCCCGGTGTATCGGCCGAAAGTGATGTCGGGCATGCAGGCGAGCAGCGAGCGCAGTCGGGCGAGCTGATCGTTGGCGAGGGCGTTCATCGGGTACAGCAGCAGCGCCCGCACACCGGGATCGAGGGTGCCGTTGGCACGTTCGGTGATGAGCGCGTTGAGGATCGGCAGCAGGAAGCTCTCGGTCTTGCCGGAGCCGGTACCGGTGCTGACCACCAGGTTCCTACCGGAGACGACCTTGCGGATCGCGGCCTCCTGATGCCGGTACAGCGGCCGACTCATCGGCAGCGCATCGCTCTCGAAGAGTCGGAAATCGCGGTGCAGGGTGCCGTCGTCGACCAGGTCGCCGAGCGAGGCACCCGCCGCGTACGGCGGAGTCAGTTCGAGCAGCGGTCCCTTCGTCAGCTGCCGAGACTCGTCGACGGCCGCGTCGAATGCGGCGGCCAGTTCCGGGTCTCGCGGCGCCAGCAGGGTCTTGAGGTAGCGCCGGTAGCTCGCATCGATGCCGGTGCCGGCGGCGAGGGGGTCGAGGCGGTCGCTCATGCGGTTTCTCCGATCAGGTCTCCGTGGGACAGATGCGCGGCGAGTGCCTCGGCGATCAGCAGATCACCGGCAACCATCTCCGGGAAGTACTCGGCGAGGGTGGCCCATTCCTCGCGCATGTCCGCCGTCATCGGCGAGTGGTCGAATTCGCCTCGGGCGTCGAGACGGGCGACGGCCGCGAGGGTGAGGGACTGCACCGACAGCAGCAACCACGGATACTTGACGGGATCTACACCGTGGAGTACCTCGTTTCGGGCCTCGACGAGGTCGTAGAGGGCGGGCGAAACCCTCTTCACCTCACGCAGAGCGCGATTCACGTGGCCGGGGAGCCCGCGGCACGCCGAGTCGGCAGTCCAGTCGTGACGGCGGTTGAACACGTCGAATATCGCGCTGGTCCGGGTGTCGAGATCGAGGAGGGCTCCCGGCACGAGTCGCGCATGGGCGAAGATCTGCTCCACCTGTTCCGGATCCATCGCATCGAACATCGGTGCCTCGTGATTGAGCACCCCCGAGGTCGGGTCGACCATCTTCCCCGACCGGAGCAGATTGATGAGCTCGGTTCCGCCCTGAGTCGTCAGGTAGGCGAGGGTCTCGGCCCGCTCGTGCTCGACCTCGGCGCCGCGATCAAGGAGGGATGGGAGGTCGGAGATCTCGATCATGCAGCCGATCCACGGATTCGGGTGCAGGTCGTTGAGCGTGTAGCCGGCCGAATAGGGGCGGTCGACGAGGTGGGTGCGGATGAGCAGCGCGATCATCGCATCCTGCGAGATGACGCTGGCGCCGAGCGCTTCGAGCGCCGAGCGGGGGTTGCGCCCGAGGATGCGGACGAGTCCCCCGCGGATGCGTTCCGATCCGGCGTCGTCGCGGTCCCACCTCAGTAGTGCGAGCGCGGACCACGCGCCTGCCGTCGCCTCGGGGGTGAGTGGCGGCTGGACCGTGTGCCCGGACAAGAACTGGGCGAGGTGGTCGAGCGCTTCGACGTCATCGCGGACCCAGCCGGGTTGGGCGACGCGGATCGCGTCGCGGTCGGGTCGCTCGGGCCGGGTGATGATGGAGAACGGATCGTCGGCGAACACCTGGACGACGAGATCTCCTGCAGCGCACAGCTCGTCCGGCAGTGTTGCTCGTCCGCCTGTGATTCCCACGCGGACGAGGGGCCGCCACGGCGCGGTTGCCGTCCACACCCACGCTGCAGGGTCGTCGATGTCGGCGAGGGCGGTGAACACGAGGTCGGCGCCGTCGAGGTGCACGTTCTCACAGAGCCGCGCGGGCCGCACGTCGGCGAGGGCGATCCGGTGAACATCGCCGGAGGCGTCGTGGACGACGGCGACGAGCCTGCAGGTGCCCACACGGCGGGCGGTGTCGACGAATCGTCGAGTGGAGAGCTGGAAGACGTTGCCCGAGGGATGTTCCGGGTTTTCCTGCTGAACCGGTCGGTCGTTGCCGTCGACGAGCACGAAGCTCACCGCCGGGTTCCCAGGCACTCGGACCGCGACGACTGCGTGCGCCTCGAGGTCGGCGGGGCTCACCGACTGAGCTGTCGAGCGCCACTGGGTCGGTGTGCCGACAACGTCGATCCGTGTCTCGACGTACGGCGGGCGGACGACGAGCTTGTAGGCGTGGCTTCCGGTGCCGACGCGGATCTCCCGTTCACGATCGGTCGGCACGAAGGCGAGTGTGTCGTGGTCGACGTCGAGGTCGTACTCGGTGGTGACGGTGGTGGTGGACGGGGTGAGTCCGCCGGTGACGGGCTTGCGGAACTGCACGCTGTGGTCGAGGCCGATCCCGTCGGCGACGAACAGCGCCAGTCGCTGGTCCGAACCCACCGGTCCACCGACCAGGATCTCGTACTGACCGAGCAGCACATCGGTGACGCCGTCGAATGGTTCGACAGAGGTGGTGTCGGTCTCGGACATCCACACGTCGTCGACGAGCCAGTCCCGATCGCCGATGCGACGCGCGCGGACACTCCAGTTCTGGGCTTCGCTGCCGATGTGGGGCGGCAGCTCGACTGTGGGTAGCTCCCCGTACACGCTCAGGCCGTTCGTGGTGAACAGTCCGGGAACCGGTTCGGGCAGGATGAATTTCGGCGCACCGATCGATCTGACGCCGCGGATGACGCCGTCCGCCCTCCCGGGCCGTCGGATGACGATCGCGTCGTGGCGGGCGAGGTCGAGGGTGTCCGCGCGCCACCCGGTCCATCCGGAGGGAACCCGCGGGTGGTCAGCGGACGCGAGAGGTTCCCCCGATACAGCGTCGACGACGTGGGCGTCCCCCGGGTGGAGGGCCAGCACGAGTCCGCGCGGCAACTGGCTCGTTCGGGAGACGAGGTTGCCGTCGAGTGTGAACAACAGCAGTGGATCCGCCGAGTCGAACACCGCCACACGGTGGTGGGTGCCGGAATCCTCGTGGACCATCGTCACTTCCCGGGCGGGTGAGGTGACGGTGACGGGGGTGTGCGGATGCTCGCCGTCCTCGACGCCCCAGCCACGTTCGGCGTACACCTCGCGGGTGGTGCCACCCATCGACACCTTCCACGGCGAATGTTCGCAACCGTCGGGGTACGGCACGCCGACGAGTACCTCGTCGTCCTGCACGGAGTAGATGACGGCGGGACTGCGGCGTCGTCGAACGGTGCGGGTGGCGACCGCCACGTCGACGCCTGAAAGAAATGATCGCTCCTCGAGGCGGTCGATCAGCCCGTTGAGCAGCAAGGTGGGCAGTCGCGTGGCGGCGGAGTCGAGGTCGAGGTCGTTCCACACCGCGGGGTGTTCGAGAGTAAAGACGAGGAACTCGAAGATCCGGTTGAGGATGTCGGCGGCCACATCGCCGCCATGTCGGATGAAGTTCCGGACGGGGACGTCGAGTTGCCCGAACCGGTAGTCCATACCGGGTTCGGTAAGCCATTCGAGCAGAGCGGCGCCGGTTGCGTCGCGGCCGTGCTGTACGTGTTCCTCGATGAGGTCGACGAGATCGCCGAGGCAGTGCACAGGGATGCCCGCGTGCATGGCCATCACCATCACGTAGCTGCGTCCGCCCAGTTCGGAGAATTCACGGAGGTCGAACTTGCGCAGCAGATCGACAAGGGAGTGCCGGAGCGCGTTCTCGAAATCCTGGTCCCGCTCCAGGTCGAGCTCGTCCCAGAAGCTCTCCCAGTAGCGGCCCTGCTCGTAGGCGAGTCCGGCGTGGCCGACGAGCGCCGCGAGTGTGAGTGCGGGGTACCGCCCGATGAGTGTGGTGTGGGTTCCGGCTCGGCGACTCTGATGGACGAGTCGGCCGAACAGTTCCTGTGCCCGGCGCAACTCGTCCTCGTCGAGATTGAGCTCGAAGAAGAGGTCCACCTTGTCGAGGCCCTGGCGGATCCGGAACTCCTCGTCCCCCGCCTGGTCTTTCAGGAACGAACTCACGTCACCCCTCCTGCTGGTCAGCGCCATGACTGTGCCACAAGCCACTGACACGAAATCCGTTCAACTCTCAACTGTCATCCGGTTGAATGACACAATCAGCAGCACAATGAACCTTGCTCACATATCGCCCAGATCAGGCGATAACGTTTCAATGCACACGTAGACCACTCCGGAGGGCCGCACCATTTCCGCACCGACCACTGACCTGAATGTCGCGCCCGGCTCGATCGTCGTGGTTCGGGACGAAGAGTGGCTGGTCACGTCCGCCGAACAGGGCTCGGACGGGTGGCTGGTGAAGGCCCGCGGGCTGACAGAACTGGTGAAGGACACAACCGCGACGTTCTATTCGAGTCTCGACGACATCGTCCCGCAGGACCCGCGGAATACGGAGGTGGTTGCCGACTCCTCGTCCGGCTATCGCGATTCCCGCTTGTGGCTCGAGGCACTGCTGCGGAAGACCCCGTTCCCCTACGGCGACCAGACCCTCACGGTGTCGACGCAGATGCTCGCCGATTCGCTCGGCTACCAGCGCGCCGCGGTCGCGAAGGCCCTCGACCCACAGCACATCCGCCCGCGCATCCTGATCGCGGACGCGGTGGGTCTGGGCAAGACCCTCGAGATCGGCATGATCCTCTCGGAGCTGGTGCGGCGCGGGCGCGGTGAACGCATCCTGATCGTCACGCCGAAGCACGTGCTCGAGCAGATGCAGCACGAGCTGTGGTGCCGGTTCGCGTTGCCGTTCGTCCGGCTGGATTCGGCGGGCATCCAGAAGGTGCGACAGAAGCTGCCGGCCACCCGCAACCCGTTCACCTACTTCAAGCGGGCGATCATCTCGATCGACACCCTCAAGAGCCCCCGCTACAAGGCGCACCTGCAGCGCCAACACTGGGACGCGGTGGTGATCGACGAGTCGCACAACCTGACGAACGTCGGCACCCAGAACAACGAACTGGCCCGTGTCCTCGCCCCGAACACCGAAGCGCTGATCCTCGCCTCCGCGACCCCGCACAACGGGCGGGAGGAGTCGTTCGCGGAGCTGCTGCGCCTGCTTGACCCGACGGCGGTCGCCGCGGACGGCACGTTCACCAAGGACGACGTCGCCTCGCTTCTGATCCGCCGGCACCGGCACCACCCGGAGGTCGCCGCGGAGGTGGGCAGCGACTGGGCGGAGCGCGCCGAGCCCGTGCACACTCTGGTCACGCCATCACCAGCGGAGGATGCTGTTGCACAGGAACTCTCGCAGACCTGGCTGCACCCGGAGTCGGGTCGCTCCCCCTACTCTGGCCAGACGACGGCACTGTTCCCGTGGACGCTGGCGAAGGCGTTCCTGTCCTCCCCCGCCGCACTCGCCGAGTCGATCAAGCAGCGCCGCGGCAAGTTGGACGCATCCGCGCCCGAGCACGCCGTCGAGTTGGCCGCGCTGACGACCCTCGACGAGCTCAACGCGAAAGCACTGAACGAGTCGGCCGGCAAGCAGGCCGCACTGGTGCAGCGCCTGAAGGAGATCGGCATCGGGGCGAAGTCGCCGATGCGAGCGGTGGTGTTCGCCGAACGCGTCGCCACCCTGCGTTGGCTCACCGAGCACCTGCCGAAGGCATTGGGCCTCAAGGCCGAGAACGTCGCCATGCTGCACGGTGGCCTGTCCGACGTGGAGCAGCAGGAGATCGTGGACAGCTTCAAGCTGGAGACCTCGCCCATCCGGGTGCTGGTCACCGGCGACGTCGCGTCGGAGGGTGTGAACCTGCACGCGCAGTGCCACCACCTGATCCACTTCGACATTCCGTGGTCGCTGATCCGAATCGAGCAGCGCAACGGCCGCGTCGACCGGTACGGACAGAAGCATCCGCCGGTGATTTCATCGCTGATCCTCGAGCCGTCAGATCCGGACTTCTCCGGTGACCTCCGGGTGCTCTCCCGCCTTCTGGAGCGGGAGAATCAGGCGCACGGCACCCTCGGCGACGTCGCGTCGCTGATGGGCAAGCACTCGGTGACGGACGAGGAGAACGCGATCCGCGACGTCCTGGTCGGCAAGTCCACACTCGACGAGCAGATCCGCGACATCGACGACGTGGCCGCCGGCGACGACCTTAACGCGTTCTTCGCGCAGTTCGACCTGGAGGAGACCGCCGACGACGCCCCGGAAGCCGCACTGCCGCAGGCGCCACGGCAGAGCCTGTACGCCGATGACCTCACCTTCCTCGACGAGGCACTCAAGGCCGCGTTCCATGACGTGCCGCACGCTCCGCCGGAGCCCGATGGCGGCGGCGGTGTGAGCTGGACGGTGCATGCCAACCACGCGATCGCGGAGCTGACGCCGCCGCGGGACCTGCGCCAGCGACTCGGACAGCTACCGCAGAACTACCTCCAGCACGGCAAGGTGCTCGAACGCCTCACCCTCGCCACCTCCCCGGAGGTCGGCAACGCCCAGCTCGCCGCGGCCAAGGAAGGCAAGGGCGTAGCAGGCACCACGTGGCCCGAGGCGCACTACCTCGGTCCGCTGCATCCGGTGCTGGACTGGGCGAGCGACCGCGCCTTGAGTGCGCTTGGACGCAACCAGATCTTCGTAATCCGCGGCGACGTCGACTCCCCGACGGTGCTGCTGATGGGAACGTTGATGAACCGGCGCGGACAGCTGATCTCGCGCGTGTTCTCGACTGCCGAATTCCCCAACCCGAACAATCCGGCCTTCTGCGTCGTGGAGACGCGTGCGGACCTCGACTTCCTCACCACTGATACGGGTCTGCGGCCAGGGTCAGCGAATCCCGGACCGGTCGCCGACGCCGATCGCTACCGGACTCTGGTGCCGATCGCGGTGGACGAGGCGACGACGGCGATGCAGCTGGTGCTCGACGCCCAGGAGTCGGCGGCGACCGCGCGGCTGGACCGGTGGCGGAATCGCGCGGACCGCTGGCACGCCGGCGCAGAGCAACTGGAGCTTGTCGCCGGTCAGCGTAAGAAGGTGGACACCCTGTCCCGCCGGATCGCGGAGGAGCAGCGTCTCGCCGAATCCCTCGCCCCCACCCAGCAGTTGGTGCGTCCGCTGCTGCTCATCGTTCCCAACGCTTCTGGAAAGGACCAGTAGGTCGTGGCGTCTTTCGATTCCATCGTCATCGGCGAGGACTGGATCAGCGAGCACTACTTCACCACCGACTCGGCGAAGGAGTCGTTCCACGGCAAGGTCCTGGAACTGCGCAAGCTGTGGGACTCGGAGAAGAAGGAGGGCCGCGCGACGGTCCGCGACGACCTGCTCGGCGCCACCACGGAGCTGCAGACGGCGCTGGCCGGGCTGGCGGAGAACCCGGACGCCGCACCCGAGGCGCACGTCCTGACGCGGACCACCTTCGGGTACCCGGCAGCTCTGTCGGCGTTCACCGCCGAGCGCGCCGGCTCCGAGCTGGAGATCCCCGACGCTAAGCTCGACGGCGTCACGAGTGTGCTGTTCCTGCAGGCGGTTCCGGTGGCGTCGATCGAGGACCTCCTCGACCCCGAGACGGGTATGCTGATCACCCCGGCTGTGGAGGACGGGAAGCCGATCGAGTCGGCGTCGAAGGCGGTGTCGGCGGCGTTCCGCTCGGATGCGCCGCCGGCGTTCGTGGTGGTGCAGGCCGGGCAGTGGCTGCTGCTCGCCGAGGCCGAGCGCTGGGCGGAGGGCCGCTACCTGGCCGTCGACCTGCTGGTGGTCGCAGAGCGTCGGCACGAGGCGAAGGGCGGCGAGATCGACCGCGTCGCCGCGATGTTCGGCAAGCAGGCGCTGCTGCCGGACGCGGACGGCAACGTCTGGTGGACGGGGGTGCTGGAGGATTCGGTCAAGCACACCGTCGGGGTGTCGAAGGATCTGCGTGAGGGCATCCGGCTGTCCATCGAGATCATCGCCAACGAGGTGGTGAAGCGGCGGGCCGCGCAGGGCCTGACGCTGGACGGGATCGACGGGCAGGATCTGGCCAAGCATTCGCTGCGGTTCCTGTACCGGATCCTGTTCCTTCTGTACGCGGAGGCGTCCCCGGAGATGCGGGTACTGCCGACGGGTGCCGCGGAGTACGAGGAGGGCTACGGCCTGGACCGGCTGCGGGAGCTGACACTCACCGAGCTGGTGTCGGAGCAATCCCGCACCGGCACGCATCTGTACGAGTCACTTGCGACGCTGTTCCGCCTCGTGGACCGCGGCCACTCCCCCGCCGTCCGGGAAGATGTCGTGGACGATCCGGCGCCGGGTCTGGAGTTCCAGCCGCTGCGCGCCGACCTCTTCTCCCCTGAGTCGACGGCGCTGATCGACGAGGTGGGCCTGGGCAACGAGGCGACGCAGCGGGTGCTCGAACACCTGCTGCTGTCGAAGGAATCGAAGGGCCGCCGGGGCGCCGACCGCGGCTTCATCTCGTACGCGGAGCTTGGCATCAACCAGTTGGGCGCGGTGTACGAGGGCCTGATGAGCTACACCGGGTTCTTCGCGGAGGAGGACTTATACGAGGTCGCGAAGAACGGCGACCCGGAGAAGGGCTCGTGGGTGGTCCCGATGGATCGCTCGGACCACCTGGACGAGAACGACTTCGTCCGCACTCTCAACCCGGTGACCGGCGAAGAGGAGCCAGTCAAGCACTTCAAGGGCACGTTCGTGTTCCGGCTCGCCGGCCGCGAACGCCAGCAATCCGCCTCGTACTACACGCCTGAGGTGCTGACGAAGTTCGTTGTCTCGCAGGCCCTCGAGGAACTCCTCGACCAGAACGACGAACGGACGACACCCGAGCAGATCCTGCAGCTGAGCATCTGCGAGCCCGCCCTCGGTTCAGGCGCGTTCGCAATCGAAGCCGTCCGCCAGCTCGCCGCCGAGTACCTCAAGCGCAAGCAGGAGGATCTGGGCGAGCTGATCGACGCCGACCAGTACCCGGTCGAGCTGCAGAAGGTGAAGGCACACATTGCCCTTCAACAGGTGTACGGAGTGGACCTCAACGCCACCGCGGTCGAGCTGGCGGAGATCTCGCTCTGGCTCGACACGATGGTTGCCGGCCTGCAGGCCCCGTGGTTCGGTCTGCACCTGCGCCGCGGCAACTCGCTGATCGGTGCCCGCCGGTCGGTGTATGCGCCGAGCCTGCTCGCAAAGAAGCAGTGGCTCAAGGAGCCAGCGAAGGACGTGCCGCTCGGCGAGGAGATCGGCGCCGGCATCCACCACTTTCTGTTGCCGTCCGAGGGTTGGGGTGCGGTGATCGACACCGCCGAGGCAAAGACGTACGCCCCGGAGAAGCGCGACGAACTGAGGCTCTGGCGCAACGAGATCCGCAAATCACCGAGCAAGGCGATCGTCAAACGTCTGGCCGCACTCGCGCAGAGGGTGGAGACGCTGTGGGAGTTCACACTGCGTCGGCTGACGATCGCGGAGTCGGAGATTCGTCGCGACATTCACCTGTGGGGTTCGGAACCTGTCGAGCACACTCCGGCGGTTAAGCGGGAGGAGATCGAGAACGTCCTCAGCGATCCAAATGGCGCATATCAGCGGCTGCGGCGGGCTATGGACGCGTGGTGCGCGATCTGGTCGTGGCCTCTGACGACGGATATCGAGCCGCCGGATTGGGATCAGTGGGTCGGTGGGCTCGAGGCCGTGATCGGCGTACCGGTGAAGGAGACCGCGGCGGAGCGTCGTGGGCAGTTGAGCATCGGCCGCGACACCAGTTGGCAGGAACTCGGTTTTGCTGAGGAAAACGATCTGCTGCTATCTCGCGCGATGGCGGTTGGTCATGCGTACCGCCAGTTCCCCTGGCTGGACGTTGCGCAAGAAATTGCCGAGCGGCAGGGCTTCTTCCACTGGGAACTCGACTTCGCGCCGATATCTGCAGAGGGAGGCTTCGATCTGCAGGTCGGTAACCCCCCATGGGTTCGGCCTGACTGGGACGAGGCGGGAGTGCTCGCCGAGTTCGATCCGTGGTGGCAGCTAGCCGAAAAGCCATCTGAAGCGGTGAAGATGAAGAAGCGCGAGGAGACACTCGCCCAGCTCGGAACTCTCGACGAATACTTGGACAAGCGCACCGAGCAAGCCGGAATGAAGGAGCACCTCGGGTCGGGAGTCGACCGGCCAGTTTTGGCGGGCCTACAGCCCGACCTCTACCGCTGCTTCATGGAGCACACGTGGCGATCCATGGCGCGCGATGGCGCTGTCGGCTTAATCCATCCGGAAAGCCATTTCACCGAAGTCCGCGCTCGAGGGCTACGGCGCGAAACATATCGCCGCCTACGTCGACACTGGCAGTTCAAGAATGAGCTCGGTTTGTTCGAGATCGATCACCACAACGTGTTCGGGGTACACATATACAGCGATGACTCGGATGTGAACTTCCTGCACTGCGCCGCCCTATACCACCCTGATACAGTCGATCGCTCGTTCCATCACGACGGTTCCGGACCCACACCCGGCATGAAGGACGAAGATGGCCGCTGGGATCTTCGTCCACACGCGGAGCGCATCATCGCTGTCGAATCGGCACAGCTGACGACGTGGGCGACACTCATCGAGGAACCCGACACACCGCCGACAGAGGCCCGCATGCTGTATCCGGTCAACCAATCGAGCGCCGGGGTACTCGAGAAGATTGCGGCCGCACCACGACTGGGTGACCTGAAATTCGAATGGACCGCCGGTTGGCACGAATCCGCGGACCGTCGGCGAGGCCTGTTCGAGGCCCGATCCTCGGTGCCAACGCAGTGGGAAGAAGCCATCTTGCAGGGCCCACACATTTCTGTCGCAACCCCAATCTTCAAGCAGCCCAATGAGACGATGCGAAATCGCTTGGATACCAAGCTGGTAGATCTGGATGAAATACCGGATGCGTTCGTTCCAAGAACGAGTTACCAGGTTGCCAAGCCATACCCCGAGTACATCGCCGAGTATCCGCACTGGAATGGCAAGGCAAGCTCAAGCTATTTCCGGCTTGCGTGGCGCGAGATGGCCGAGCCCGGGAATATTCGGACATTACATTCAGCAGTATTGCCGCCCGGGCCAGCACATGTCGGCGGCATCTTGTCGCTGACTGTCGATAGTCCTGCCGATCTCGCCGTCATGGCGGCTTTCGCCAGCGCTATCCCCGTCGACTTCATGATCAAGGTAATGGGAGTTGGCCACATCAAGACCTCTGCGATACGAAAAGTCCCCCACGTACGAAACCATCGCCTCGAAACGCAACTGATGCTCCGCACCCTACGGCTAAATTGCCTGGTCCAACCATACGCACCGCTTTGGGAAGAACTGTATAGCTCAGCATGGCAACAGGATTCGTGGGTGCCAGGAATCGGTGTCGCGTACGCCAGCCGCACCCAACTCAGCGGCGTTCGCCAGGAATGGGAGTGGGCAACTCCCCTCCGCCGCGCCGCCGACCGTCGCCAGGCACTCGTCGAGATCGACGCGATCGTCGCGATCATGCTCGGGATCACCGCCGAGGAACTCCTGACGATCTACCGCACCCAGTTCCCGGTGTTGCAGAAGTACGAGCGCGAAGCCCTCTATGACGCGATGGGCCGCCAACTCCCAACGAAGCTCGCGTCCGAGTACCGCAAGAAGGGCTCCCTCAAGCCGGCCGACCTAACCGTCGACGGCATCACCTACCAGGAGCCCTTCACCGGCGTCGACCGCGAACACGACATGCAACTTGCCCATCAGCACTTCTCGGGAATGGTAGGAGCCGACAACGTTGCCCGGTAAGAATCTGAGCAGTATCGAGAAGAGTCTGCAGAAGCGGTGGGATTCACCCTCGCCTGACAGCCTGGATCTAATCGGAATACAAATCACTGCACACGAAGAGTCAACCGGACTCCGTGGAATCCGTCAGGCGGAGATCAAATTTGACTACCCCGTCAGCGTTCTAGTCGGAAAGAATGGCGCAGGTAAAACAACCCTGCTACATCTCGCCGCGCTATGCTACTCCCCGCCGGGCAACTACGACTACTACAACTACAACTTCACGGACTTCTTCTCTGTTGCCCACCGCGAGGTCCCGTCCACGGGAATCGATATAGAATGGTCATTTCGCGGATCAGCGATTGATGACCTATCAGCCAAGCGACGGTCGACCAAGAAGTGGATGCACTACGAACGCCGCCCGAAACGCCCAGTCCGGTTTGTGGGAATCTCTCGAATCGCTGCACCGGTCGAGAGTTCTGCGCATCGACGAACATTCTCCTCGGAAGCCGCGGAGTCCCTCCCACTCGATCCTACTTTCACGTCGTACCTATCCGAAGTGCTATCAACCGACTATTCGGGTGCATCTACAGAGCACAGCGGTCGATACGATCTACCACGATTCTCCCCCACATCGACGGCGTCGTATTCAGGGTTCAACATGGGCACCGGCGAGGGCGCGGTTGTCCAGATTCTAACCGAGCTTCAGCGCGTCCCAAAGGGCGGAATAGCAATAATCGAGGAGGTCGAACTAGGCCTCCATCCCAGCGCCTCGGCGAACCTGGCCAAGGTGCTCGTCAAGATTGCCGACAAGAAGAACATACAGATCATAACCACCTCACATAGCGAATATTTCATTGACGCTCTACCGCGAATCGCTCGCATAACCGTGTCTAGGACTGTATCGGGCAGCGTTCAGTCCTTCAACGGAGTAACGACCCGGACGGCAATTTCAGGGATTTCAGGGACGAGCCTTCCGGAGCTATACATTGCCTGCGAAGACGACGTAGCAGAAAAGATCATCAGCACGCGATTGTCGGCAGCGGTTCGGCGGCGAGTAAAAGTCCTCTCACTCGGCGCGAAACAACACCTACAGTCCTCAGCCAAGACGTTGTCCGAGGCACATCCCCGAGTCCCCATCCTGATTGTGTGGGACAGCGATATGACCGACAAGGAGATCCACGACTCGCACAAGTCTTCACAGATATCAAAATCGCCTGGGTATGATCGAATTGAGTGGTTCCGATTTCCGAGCGGGGCATCCGAGGACGGCAGTGAGCTCAGCGACACAGAAGGAAAGGGACTGCCACCCGAAATCGCTATGAAGGCAACCCTCCTCGCGAATGATGACGCCCTCAAAGCGACTGCGGATCTCCTGAGGATTGAAATCGACGAGTTTCGGAGTGCACTCAATTCCGCGATCGTCGGTACAGGGAGTCACCATTCCCTGTTCTTCGATCTGAGCCAAACAATCGCGCTCGACAAAGGTTCCGTGATGGACGCTGTCGTTCGAGGATATCTAATCGCCATCGACATGGATGGGTTTGCGATACAAGTCGAGCGAATGCTAAACGGTGAGTTCATGGGGTTCCTCCCCGAAGGCAATGAAGGCACTCAAAATTTCGGGGGTATCTGAATTGATTGACGACGGACCCATGTTCAAGGCGCTCATATGGGATGAACTGCAGGAGTTCGAGCGTAGGGTGTCAGGATATCCCGGCACCCTACCTGAATATGCGGATGGCGACATCGCCGACGACAACCTCGATTACGTCCGCGGCTGGTTTGAGCTGGCGGTCTCCCAATTTTTTATCGGCGCAAGAAAGCTAGCCGAATCCCACAAGCTATCCATATCGAATGAGGCGCGTAAGTATAGCTTCGAGTGGTACCCGGCCCGAGACTCGGGCGTCTTGCCTGACAAGATGACTATTCATCGGTATCGAGAGTACTACGAGATCGACAACCCTCGCTCTGCAGCACTGCAGCTAAGGGAGCTCGCCAACCAGGTTATCCACTCCAGAATACTTGAGCCAGAGTTCGCCATCTTGCCTGAGGGAGGGATTGAGATGAATGGTTTCCACCTAGCCTCAGACCGGGAGTGCTCGCGCGGAATACTCTGGATTCCTTGGGATTGCATACGTGAAATAGCTAACCTATTGTTGACCGATGATATTGTTCACTCTCGACACATTCGCGATGGGCGCGGAGAGTTTGTTCAGATATCACAGTCCGCAGAAGACTTGGAGAAACCCCAGGCTCAGCTACACGAAGAATGGCTATCTATCGCAGGAAACCGAAACTCACTCAAACGCCTCAAGAAGTCGTACCTTGAGCTGAGTTATCCCGTATTGGACATAGATAAAATACTCGACGATCAAAACTAGGGCGATGCACAAACCAGCCCACCAAACGATGAAGCCGAAGAATGGTTCTTGTGGCTTCCCTGTAAAGATGTTTGTGCCCGCACACGACCAGCAAGAACGTCCGAGGAGAAGTCAGACATGGGAGCGTTGCTACCCACCCTCCAAGCCAACCACCTCCGCGAGGGCCTGACCGACTACCTCGCAACAACGTTCGCCCTCACTGACCCCGACGCCCAGGGCGCCCTGTCGGATTTCGTCGGACACCCCGACACCGGCATGTTCAAGGGCCCCTACGCCCGCCTGCGTCTACCGTTCGCGCCGGCCGGCGGCAACTGGCGGATGCACCTGGACTGGTGGCCAACAGGATTCACCCCCTACGGCCACCAGGCCGCCGCGTTCGAGCGCCTCTCCACCAAGTTCCACGGCCGCCCGCAGCCGACCCTCGTCACCACCGGCACCGGCTCCGGCAAGACCGAGGCGTTCCTCTACCCGATCCTCGACCACGTCCTGCGCGCCAAGGCAGCCGGCGTCACCGGGATGAAGGCACTCATCCTCTACCCGATGAACGCGCTCGCCAACGACCAAGCCGAACGTCTCGCGCTTCTCATCACCGAACACCCCGAACTCTCGGGCATCTCCGCTGGCCTCTACACCGGCGAACAGTCCACCGGCGGACGCACCAAGGTCACCGACGAAGGTCTCATCACCGACCGCTCTCTGATGCACGCCGCTCCCCCGGACATCCTGCTCACCAACTACAAGATGCTCGACCACCTCCTGCTGCACCCCGACCGCGCCGACATCTGGCGCCTCTCCGCCGACTCGCTGCAGTACGTCGTCCTCGACGAATTCCACACCTACGACGGCGCGCAGGGCACCGACGTCGCCATGCTGTTACGCCGCCTCGGCCTCACAGTCAGATCCCACTGGACCGACTCCTCTCCCGTCACCGACGCCGACCGCGCCCGCCCCCTCGGCCGCATCACCCCCGTCGCCACCTCCGCCACCCTCGGTTCCAAGGCCGAACCCACCGCCATGCTCGACTTCGCGCACACCGTCTTCGGCGAACGGTTCGACGCCGACGCCGTCATCGGCGAAACCCGCCTCACCGCCGCCGACTGGCTCGCCGACCGTGACACCACCCTCGACCGGCTGTACCGCCCCATCGCCCCGGCCATCGTCGATGCCGCCGGACGCCTCGACGAGTTCGTTGCCGGCTCACCCACCAACCCCGCGCTGACCACCGCCGTGCTCGCCGAACTGTTCGAGCGGGCGGAAGTGTTCGAAACCGCCGAACTGTTCACGGCCGGAGACGACCTCGACACCGACCGCCGCCTCACCCCCACCGACCTGCGCTCCCTCACGCCTGTCGAGCAACTGCACCTGCTGAAGGGCCATCCGCTGCTGGCCCGGCTGCTCGACCATGCCGTCGACGCAATCTCCCTCGCCGACGTCGCCGTCGCACTGTTCGACGTCCCCGCCTCCGACCGAGATGCCCGCCGCGCCCGCGCCGCGCAAGGGCGCTTCCTCGACCACCTGTTCGCGGCACTTTCGCACCTGCGCGCCGAGATTGGCCGCGCTGCCCTGAACGTCGATGTGCACCTGTGGATCCGGGAGCTCTCCCGCATCGACCGGGCCGTCGCCACCAACACCACCTACCGGTGGTCCGACGACGGCGTCCACGAGGACGGCGACGTCATGCACCTGCCGGCGCTGTACTGCCGGCACTGCGGCCGCTCCGGGTGGGGCGCCCGCCTCGCCCCCACCGGTGCCACCCTCGACGTCACCGACGAGTCCATCCGCGCCGACCACGCCTCCGGTGCCTCCCGGTTCCGGGCGTTGATCTCCGCACCCGCCGAGGCGCTGCTCGCCGCCACCCGACCCGCCGAGCAGGTCGAGGGGCTGCGCTGGTTCCGCATCGATGACCGCGAAATCTCCGACACCGCACCCGATCCCGACGGCACCGAGCATCTCGAAGGCAAGGTGCTGCCGGTGCTGGTTCTCACCGGCGAGAACGTCGAGGAGAACTCCAAGAACGACATGTGCCCCGCGTGCGGGGCCGCCGACGGCATCCGCTTCCTCGGTAGCGCCGTCGCCACCCAGCTTTCGGTGACGCTGTCGAACCTGTTCGGCGACGCGCGCCTCGACGCCGACGAGAAGAAGGCGTTGATGTTCACCGACAGCGTGCAGGACGCCGCGCACCGCGCCGGCTTCGTGCAGGCCCGCTCCCACACCCTCAGCCTGCGCTCCACACTGCGCAGTGCCATCGGCGACTCCACGCTGACGCTGCCGGAGCTGTGCGAGGCCGTCATCGCACGCGCCGGCGACGATCCGGCCCGCCGCTACCACCTCCTCGCGCCCGACATCGTCGACCACGACGAGTTCACCCCGTTCTGGAAGCCCGACGCGAGCACCGCCGCCCGCAAGAAGGCCACCGCGAAGGTGCTGCGCCGCCTGCAGTTCGACATCGACCTGGAGTTCGGGTTGCAGTCCCGGCTCGGCCGCACTCTCGAGCTCACCGGCAGCGCCGTCGCCGAGGTGGACCTCGGCGGCCCGGAGCGCCCCGTCCGGCTCGGCCGGGCCGCCCTCAACGCCACCGAACACCAGTTGGCGTTCACCGCACCGGATTCCGCGGCGATCGCCCGCTGGGTCCGCGGCACCGTCGAACGTGTCCGCACCCGCGGCGCCATCCGCCACCCGTGGCTGCGCAAGTACATCGAGAAGGACGCCAACCGGCGCTGGGTGTGGGGTGCCCGCCCCAAGGGCGAGGGCATGCCTGCCTTCCCGAAGGGCCGCCCCGCC
>NZ_SCOY01000042.1:0-39333 GCF_005503035.1 Rhodococcus sp. Q | reverse complement strand
GGGATGGCGCGTCCGGGGGCGGTGAGCAGGGCCCATCGTGGTGTCCTGTTCCTGGACGAGTGCGCCGAGTTGGGCGTCAAGTCGTTGGAGGCGCTGCGAACCCCGCTCGAGGACGGTGAGGTACGGATCGCGCGGCGTGACGGGATCGCGCGGTATCCGGCGCGATTCCAGCTGATCCTCGCCGCCAACCCGTGCCCGTGCGCGCCGCCGCGATCCGAGGACTGTGTCTGCGCGCCCGCCGCGCGCCGCCGCTACCTCGGCAAGCTGTCAGGTCCGCTGATGGACCGTGTCGACCTCCGCGTGCAGATGTTCGCGGTGTCCGCGGGCGCCCTCAACGGGGACGCGGCGGAGAGCACCGCCGCGGTGCGGGCACGCGTCGAAGCCGCCAGAGCCGCCGCCGTCGACCGCTGGTCCGAGTTCGGGTGGCGAACCAACGCCGAGGTGCCGGGCCCGGCTCTGCGGCAACGATTCCGGCTGGGACGCGGCGCGCTCGCCGGGATGGAACGCGCCTTGCGGGCCGGGGAGATCACCGCCCGCGGGGCGGATCGGGCACTCCGCGTCGCGTGGACCCTCGCCGACCTTTCCGGGCTTCCCGCGCCGGGTGAGGATCAGGTCGGCCTCGCTCTCGGCTTCCGTGACCGGTGGGGCGCATGAGCGCGCGGATGCTGGCCTGGGCCTACCTGTCGCAGGTGGCGCTCGGGCCGTGCGCGCCGCTGATCGAACTCGTCGCGGCGGTCGGACCGGAGGAGGCTGCCCGCGCGGTCCGGGAGGCCGAGTTGCCCGAGGTGCTGCGCACTCGCACGGAAGCGCGTCGGAATCTCGACACCGCGGAACGGGACCTGGAGCGGCTCGAGCGGCTCGGCGGGCGGCTCCTCACTCCTGACGACGACGAGTGGCCGGCGTGGAAACTGTTGGCGTTCGGGGGTATCGACGCGCACCGCGACCGGGAGGCGGCGGTCCCGCTGGCGTTGTGGACGCTCGGCAGCGCGTCGGCGGCCGAGCTGACCGACCGCGCCGTCGCCGTTGTCGGCACCCGCGCCGCGAGCGGCTACGGCGAGCACGTGACGTCGCGGTTCGTCGACGACCTGTGCGGGGCCGGATGGACGGTCGTCTCGGGTGCGGCATACGGCATCGACGGGGTTGCACATCGGGCGTCGTTGGCCGCGGGCATGCCCACCGTCGCGGTGCTCGCCTGCGGCGTGGATCGTGCGTATCCGGCGGGGCATGCCAGGATGCTCCGCGAGATCGCCGAGAACGGCCTGGTGGTGAGCGAGTATCCCCTCGGGGTGACTCCCGCGCGGCACCGGTTCCTGGCCCGGAATCGGCTGGTCGCGGGACTGTCCGACGCGGTTCTGGTCGTGGAGGCTGGCGCTCGCAGCGGAGCGCGGAACACGGCCGCGTGGGGCGCGCGGCTGGGTAGGCCGGTGCTCGCGGTACCGGGGCCCGTCACGTCCGCGGCGTCGGTCGGGTGCCATCGCATGATCCGCGACGGTCATGCGCAACTGGTTGCGCGGGCCGCGGACGTGATCGCAGCGGCGGGCCCGATCACGTTGGGGGAGAACGAGTCCGGCCCGACACGGCGGCTCGACGCGCTGTCCGTCACGGAGTCCCGGGTCTACGAGGCGTTACCCGCGACCGGGGCGATCGGTGTTCGGGAGTTGTCGGAGCAGTCCGGGCAGACGATGGCCGCTGTGCGCGGCGCGCTGCCGATCCTCGAATTGGACGGTCTCGTCGGTCAGGACGAGACGGGGTGGTTTCGGCGTGGCTGAGGCCGCGACAGAAGTGTCCGCACGTAGATCAGGAAGGAACAATGGGAATTTCACGCAGCGATGTCGGGTGCTGGATCGTCAAGTGCAATCCGTCGGTGTGGGACTACTTCGGCGCTCGCGCGGAAACCGGATCGGATCCCCAGGTGCACGAGAGCACCTGGAGCATGAGCCGGAGCTCGGCGCGTCCGGCTCTCGTTCGGAAGGGCGACCGGATCGCACTGTGGGTGACCGGACCGAAGAGCCCGGGCATCTACGAAGTCGGGACGGTCACGAGCGACGGGGTGCTCGACTGGCCTGACGGGTTCGACACCGAGTATGCGGTGGATCGGGAGAAGATGTCGGCGCCCTGCCTCGGCGTCGAGTTCACGGCGGTGCGGTTGACCCCGACGACGTATGTCCCGCGGACGGAGATCACGTCAGCACCCGAACTGCTGCGGTGCGAGCACATTCGGGCGCCGCGGATGCCGAATCCCGGCTTCCTCACCCACGACGAGACGGCGGCGCTGACCGAGTTGGTCGCGGCGCGGATCGGCGCTGCCGTACTCGCGCGGGTGGGGTGGGATGGTTAGGCGAACTGCGGGCAGACGTTCTCGAGGGCGGCGGTGTACAGCTGCTTCGCGTCGGCGGAGTCGTCGCCGCGGGTCATCATCTCCACGTAGCCCGGCCAGTCAGACCACGCACCGGTCGACTCGGCCGACGGCCGCAGCTGCTCGAAGGTGTAGCAGAACGTCTGCCCGGCCGAGGCGATCGCCGCCCGCTGTCCACGGACGCTCGGGACGTCGACACCGTCCGGGGTGGTGGCGGCATCCCACCGCGCCTGGCCACAGACCGCTGTCGCGAATGCGGCATCGCCCCCTTCAGGGGTGGCCGTGAAGACGCTGCTCGACTTCACTCGCTCGATCTCGGCGGACCGGTTCTGGTCGAACTGGGCAACCAGCTGGCGGTAGGTCTCGTCCTCCTGGCCCGCGGGCTGGGGCCGCAGCACGTCGACGATCTCCTCGGCCGTCGCGTTGGGCAGGGTGGCGTCCACACATTCGGTGCTCGCGGCGGCGTCCGTGGATTCGGACGAACATCCGGTCAGGGCCGCGGCGAGCGCGGCTGCTGCGAGCACGACGGCGGGAACGGTACGGCGGGCGAGCTTCATGATCCTCCGAGGTTTCGGTGGTGCGGGTTCGGTTGTGCGGACGTTCGGTGGCGAGCGGGAACACGGGTGCGACCGAAGGAGTATGTCAGCCGTCACCCGACGCCCGAGACCGGTTCTCGGCACCGCGCACGAACACCGGTTCGCGTACAGTTTAGGTAACCCTAATTAATGGAGGTTCAGCATGGCGCGACCGACCGTCGCACTGACGGTGCAACGCACCGAGCAGCTCTCGCAGCATCTGGTTCGCGTGTACCTCGGTGGACCCGGATTCGACGACTTCACGCCGAACGTCTTCACCGACGCGTACGTCAAGCTCGACTTCGGTACCGACGACGAGCCGTTGCTTCGGACGTACACGGTTCGAAGGGTGGATCCGGAGAATCGGGAGATCGCAGTCGATTTCGTGGTCCACGGTGACGAAGGTGTGGCCGGGCGCTGGGCGGCGTCGGCGACACCGGGCGACGAGCTGCGACTTCGCGGTCCGGGCGGCGCGTACAGCCCGAGAGTGGACGCGGACTGGCATCTCCTCGCAGGTGACGAGTCGGCAATCCCCGCCATCGCGGCGGCACTCGAGACATTGCCCGTCGGTGCCCGAGCGCAGGTGTTCGTCGAGGTCGCTGGGCCCGACGACGAGGTTGACCTCCGCACGGAGGCGGACGCGACGATCACGTGGATCCACCGGGGCGGCGGTGCCGGCGAGGTCGGTGACGACCGTGCCGGCGACAACGCGCCGTTGGTCTCCGCGGTCAGGGAGGCGCAGTGGTGGTCCGGGCAGCCGCACGTCTTCATCCACGGCGAGGCGCAGGCCGTCATGCACGGCTTGCGCCCCTACATCCGTAAGGAACGCGGCGTGGCCGCCGCCTTCGCATCGATCTCGGGGTACTGGCGGAGGGGTCGGACCGAGGAGGGCTTCCGGGAGTGGAAGTCCGATTTCGCAGCCGCCGACGCGGCCCGCTGAATCGACTACGCCGAGGACTGCTCCGACGCCACCCGTTCTGACGCAACACCTGCCGCCCCCGGTTCGCCGGTGGCGGCAGGGTCGCGGGAGGGGCGGGCCAGTGCGAACAACGCGAGAACGGCGACCGATCCGCACACGAGGATGCTGATCGCCATTCCTGCTGCCGAGCCGCCGGCAAGAGGGGAGACCAGGGCGCCCAGGCCGAACTGGCCTGCGCCCATCACCGCGGAACCGGTGCCGGCCGCCTTCCGAACCTTGGATTGGGCGAGGGCCGTCGCATTGCCCATTGTGAAGCCGATCGCGACGGGAATCAGGAAGAGCAGTGGCAGAACGACCGCGCGATCGGCGGATCCCACCGTGGACTCGGCGGTCAACGCCACTCCCGCTGCGAGCAGCAACAGAACCCCGAACCGCAGCATCTGCCGGGCGTGGAAACGTCCGAGCAGACGAGTGTTGACGATGCTGGCCGCCATCAGTCCGAGCGAGTTCACCCCGAACACGACCGAGAACTGGCCCGCCGTCAGCCCGAGAACGTCCTGGACGACGAAGGGCGACGCCGCGATGTACGAGAACAGCGCGCCGAAACCGAAGACGAACGTCAACGCGTACCCGACGTACCGGCGATTGCCGAGTACGTAGCGCATGTTGTGGGCATGCGCGGCCAGGCCTCCGCCGTGTCTGCGCGCGGGCTCGAGGGTTTCGGGAATCACCGTGAGCACGGCGACGACCATCAGGATCCCGGTGCCGGTGAGGACCCAGAAGATGCCGCGCCAGCCGATGGGGTCGAGGAGGGCGCCGCCCAGGACCGGCGCGAGGACGGGCGCCACGCTTCCGATGATCATCAGGATCGAGAACAGCTTCGCGGCCTGGTCGCCGGAAGCGCGGTCGGCGATCACGGCGCGGGCCAGCACGATCGCGGCGCCTCCGCTGAGGCCCTGCAGCAGGCGCGCGGCGATCAGCAGTTCCACCGTGGGTGCGAGCGCGCACAGGAGGCCACTCACCGCGAACACCGCGGTGCCCGAGAGGAGAAGCCTGCGCCGACCCCACCCGTCGGAGAGCGGCCCGACGATCAACTGCCCGATGCCGAGTCCCGCCATGAACGTGGTCAACGTCAGCTGGATCGCGGACGTCGAGGTCCCCAGGTCGTCGGCGAGGGCGGGGAGTCCGGGGAGGTACATGTCGGTGGCCAGTGGCGCGATCGCGGACAGCAGTGCGAGTGCCAACAACATGGGAATCGAAATCGCGCGGGTCACATCGGAGAGCCAGCGGCGCGGATGCTTGATTTATTCCGCAGCCCCGGCGAATGTTCGACACATGCCCTCTGCAGAGCAGCCTCGGTCCGGCGACGTAGCCGACCCGCTGCCGCCCCGACTGGTCGAGTTGCTCGACGCGTATGCCGATCACCTGCGTCTCGAACGGGGCAGGTCCGAGCACACGGTCCGGGCGTATCTCGGTGACGTGCGGTCGCTTCTCACGCACATCGCTGCCGTCGATCCCGATGTCCGGCTCGAGGATGTCGATCTCGCGACCCTGCGGGCGTGGCTCTCCGCTCAGGCCGCCGGGGGAGTCGCGCGGACGACCCTCGCGCGGCGCACGGCGGCGGCCCGGACCTTCACTGCGTGGCTGACCCGCACCCGCCGGATCCCCCGGGACCCCGGGGTGCGGCTCGCGTCCCCGAAGACGCACCGGACCCTGCCTGCGGTTCTGCGGCAGGGGCAGGCCGAGGAGGCGATGCGCGCCGCGGAATCCGGTGCGGCACAACTCGATCCGGTGGCCGTCCGGGATCGGCTCGTGGTCGAGCTGCTCTATGCGAGCGGGATTCGTGTCGGGGAACTGTGCGGCCTCGACCTCGACGACGTCGACCACGAGCGCCGCGTCGTCCGCGTCGTCGGCAAGGGCGACAAGCAGCGATCGGTCCCGTTCGGCGCACCCGCGGCGGAGGCGCTGGACGCGTGGCTCGAGGTGGGCAGGCCGGCGCTCGCCTCGCCGAAGTCTGGCCGGGCGCTGCTGCTCGGCAAGCGTGGGGGCCGCCTCGACCAGCGGCAGGCGCGCACCGTCGTCCACGAGGTTCTCGACGCGGTACCCGGTGCGCCGAGTCTCGGTCCGCACGGACTGCGTCATTCGGCGGCGACACACCTGCTCGAGGGCGGTGCGGACCTGAGGGTCGTGCAGGAGCTGCTCGGCCACAACAGCCTCGCGACGACGCAGCTCTACACCCACGTCTCCGTCGCGCGTCTGCGCGCCGTGCACGATCAGGCTCACCCGCGCGCCTGACCTTCGCGCGTCAGCCGTGCAGCGGCTTGAGCCGGACCGGCGTCGCCCGGACCAGCGCCAGCGGGTCAAGGTACTCATCGCGGCCGCGCCGCACACCCCAGTGCAGGCACCCGCCGGGACAGCCGGGGTGGCCCGCGACCAGCGCCCCGACTTCGGAGCCCGCCGAGACGCGTTGGCCGATGCGCACGCGGGCTGTCACCGGCTCGTACGTGGTGCGCAGGCCACCTGGGTGGTCGATCGAGACCACCGGCTTGTCCGCGACGACGCCCGCGAACGCTACGACCCCGTCTCCTGCCGCGAGGACGGGTTGGCCGGGTGTGCCCGCGAGGTCGACCCCGCGATGTCCGGACAGCCAGTCGCGTGCGGGCGGATCGAACGACGTCAGTACGTGAGGCCGGGGGCGCAGCGGCCAGGCGAATCCGAGCGCCGCGGACGCGGGCGGGCCGGGGAGGAGGAGCAGCGCACACAGGACGACAGCCGAGATCGTTCGCATGGGATCAACCGTCGGTGACGGCCTGCCCTTCTGGAACCGCGACTGCCACGGTTGTGGATCACCTACTCGGTTCGTGCACAGGGCGGACGAGGCGATTGGGTTCGCGGACCCTGCGGGCAGTACACTCGTTGGGCGGTCTGTGTTCGCGCAGTCCGACTTCGCGCGCCCGCGCATGAAAACAGCTCTCGGCTGGTCCCGCATCCGTGCAGGTCCGAGTGCTGTCGGGCGCCAGGGCAGGAGTCACCGACTCCTGCGACAACCGGCAATTGAAAGAGGTACAACAGCCATGGCTGTCGTAACCATGAAGCAGATGCTCGACAGTGGTACCCACTTCGGGCACCAGACCCGTCGCTGGAACCCGAAGATGAAGCGATTCATCCTCACGGACCGCAACGGCATCTACATCATCGACCTGCAGCAGACCCTGACGTACATCGACAAGGCGTACGAGTTCGTCAAGGAGACCGTCGCGCACGGCGGCACCATCCTGTTCGTCGGCACCAAGAAGCAGGCGCAGGAGTCCATCGCCGAGGAGTCCACTCGCGTCGGCATGCCCTACGTCAACCAGCGTTGGCTCGGCGGCATGCTCACCAACTTCACGACCGTCCACAAGCGTCTGCTGCGCCTCAAGGAACTCGAGTCCATGGAGCAGACCGGTGGCTTCGAGGGTCGCACCAAGAAGGAAATCCTCATGCTCACGCGTGAGATGACCAAGCTGGATCGCACCCTCGGCGGCATCCGGGACATGGCCAAGGTTCCGTCGGCCATCTGGGTCGTCGACACCAACAAGGAGCACCTGGCGGTCTCCGAGGCGCGCAAGCTGAACATCCCGGTCATCGCGATCCTCGACACCAACTGCGACCCCGACCTCGTCGACTACCCGATCCCGGGCAACGACGACGCCATCCGGTCCGCTGCACTGCTGACGAAGGTCGTCGCCTCCGCCGTCGCCGAGGGCCTGCAGGCCCGCGCCGGCCGCGGCTCCGCCGACGACAGCAAGCCCGAGGCCGGCGCCGAGCCGCTCGCCGAGTGGGAGCAGGAGCTGCTCTCGCAGGCTGCACCGGCCGCCGAGGCTGCCGAGGCTCCCGCCGCCGAGGCTGCACCCGCGACCGAGGCCGACGCACCGCAGGCCTAGTCTCACCGGCTCCGACCCGACAGCAGTACGCGACGGGTCGGAGCCGTTCGACTTTTCCACCACCCGAACTTTTTCGAGGAGGCTCGTCCCCGATGGCGAACTACACCGCCGCTGACGTGAAGCGGCTCCGCGAGCTCACCGGCTCCGGCATGATGGACTGCAAGAACGCGCTGACCGAGACCGACGGCGACTTCGACAAGGCCGTCGAGCTGCTGCGCATCAAGGGCGCCAAGGACGTCGGCAAGCGCGCCGAGCGTTCCACCGCCGAGGGCCTGGTCATCGCCAAGGACGGCGTCATGATCGAGCTCAACGCCGAGACCGACTTCGTCGCGAAGAACGCCGAGTTCCAGGCGCTCGCCGACACGGTCATCGCCGCTGCCGCCGCCGCGAAGCCGGCCGACCTGGACGCGCTCAAGGCCGTCGACGTCGACGGCAAGACCGTTGACGCCCTGGTTCAGGAGCTTTCCGCCAAGATCGGCGAGAAGCTCGAGCTGCGTCGCGTCGTCTCGTTCGACGGCCCGGTCGCGACCTACCTGCACAAGCGTGCCTCGGATCTGCCGCCGGCCGTCGGCGTCCTGATCGAGTACACCGGCGAGGGTGACGCGGCTGCCGAGGCCGCCCGCTCCGCAGCCATGCAGGTCGCCGCCCTCAAGGCGAAGTACCTGACTCGCGACGAGGTCCCCGCGGACATCGTCGAGAACGAGCGTCGCATCGCCGAGCAGACCGCGAAAGAGGAGGGCAAGCCCGAGGCTGCGCTCCCGAAGATCGTCGAGGGTCGCGTCAACGGCTTCTTCAAGGACGTCGTCCTGACCGAGCAGTCCTCGGTCACCGACAGCAAGAAGACCGTCAAGGCGCTGCTGGACGAGGCCGGGGTCACCCTGGTCCGTTTCGCTCGCTTCGAGGTCGGCGCCAACTAAGTCGCCTCACGCTTCACGGAACGGCCCCGTCATCGAGTTGGTGACGGGGCCGTTCTGTCGGCGCAGGTGTGTCACAGGTCGGGCAGGCCGAAGTCCAGGTTCGGGGTCTGCAGGCCGCCGTCGACCTCGAGGACCTTGCCGGTGAGGTACGACCCGGCAGGCGAGCACAGGTAGAGCACCGCTGCCGACGCATCCTCGGGCTCACCGATGCGGTGCAGCGGGGTCGCGGACTCCATCGCGGTCTTGATCGACTCGTTCTGCGCGACGACGTCGAGAGCCGAGGTGAGCACCGAGCCGAGTGACACACAGTTGACGCGGATCCGGGGCGACAGGTCCGCGGCTGCGAGTCGCGTGTAGTGCGCGACCGCCGCCTTCGCGGTGCCGTACGCGGCGTATCCGCGACCCCCCACGCGTCCGACGACGGACGACACGTTCACGATCGCGCCGCCGCCCGCGGTCTCCAGGATGTGCGGCACCGATGCTCGGACGAGTGCATGCGCCGTCGAGACGTTGAAGTGGAAGGCGTCCTCGAGTTGCCGCGTCGAGGTCTGCTGGAGCGGCGTCGGCATGGCGCCGCCCACGTTGTTGACGACGATGTCGAGCCGCCCGAAGGCCGAGACCGCCGCGTCGGCGAGGCTCGCCACCTGGTCGAGGTCGGAGAGATCGGCCGCGACGATGTGCGCTCGCCTGCCCGCGGCACGGACCTGGTCGGCCACCTTCTCCAGCTGGTCCGTGGTGCGTGCGGCGAGCACGACGTCCGCGCCCGCCTCGGCGAGGGCGACCGCGGACGCGGCACCGACACCGCGTCCGGCGCCGGTGACCACGGCGACCTGATCGGTCACCAGGAAACGATCGAGAATCATGACACTCCTTCGTCGTCGGCGCGCAGACAAGCGCGTCGCGCGAGCCTACGGCCCCGAAGGTGGTGTGCGGGCCGGTATAAGGCAGGATGAGGGGGTCATCTGTGGCTGCACCGCCGACGATGGTCGATTCATGCTGGTCGCGTCACCCCGCGATCTGACGACGAAGGAGAGTCATGACCGAATCCGCCCCAACCGACTCCTCACAGTCCGACACCGGGTCCCGCCGCGACGGCTTCACCCGCGTCCTGCTCAAGCTCGGCGGAGAAATGTTCGGTGGTGGCGAAGTCGGACTCGATCCCGACGTCGTGCAGACGGTGGCCCGGCAGATCCGCGGAGTCGTCGAGAGCGGCGTGCAGGTCGCGGTCGTGATCGGCGGCGGTAACTTCTTCCGCGGCGCGGAGCTGCAGCAGCGCGGCATGGACCGCGCCCGCTCCGACTACATGGGCATGCTCGGTACCGTCATGAACTGCCTTGCGTTGCAGGACTTCCTGGAGAAGGAAGGCATCGACACCCGCGTGCAGACGGCCATCACCATGGGGCAGGTCGCGGAGCCGTACCTGCCGCTGCGCGCGCGTCGACACCTGGAGAAGGGCCGCGTCGTCATCTTCGGCGCGGGCATGGGCATGCCGTACTTCTCCACCGACACGACCGCCGCCCAGCGTGCGCTCGAGATCGGCGCCGACGTGGTTCTCATGGCGAAGGCCGTGGACGGGGTCTACACCGCCGATCCGCGTCTCGACCCGACCGCCACGATGTACACCGAGATCAGTCACCGTGAGGTCATCGAGCAGGGCCTGAAGGTCGCGGACGCCACCGCGTTCAGCCTCTGCATGGACAACCAGATGCCGATCATGGTGTTCAACCTGCTCACCGAGGGGAATATCGCGCGCGCGGTGTCCGGTGAGAAGATCGGAACACTGGTGAGGTCGTGACCGGCATCACCACCCGCTTCACCCGCACCACCCGCAGCCATCCCGCGAGCCTGGAGGACCACCGTGATCGATGAAGCTCTCTTCGATGCAGAGGAGAAGATGGAGAAGACCGTCGCCTCGGCGAAGGACGATCTGGGCGGCATCCGAACCGGTCGCGCGAACCCGGGCATGTTCAACCGGATCGCCATTGAGTACTACGGCTCGATGACACCGATCTCGCAGCTGGCGTCGATCACCGTGCCGGAGGCCCGGATGGTCGTCATCAAGCCGTACGAGGCCGCGCAGCTCGGCCCCATCCAGAACGCGATCCGCAACTCGGACCTCGGCGTGAACCCGACGGACGACGGCACCCTGATCCGTGTCTCGGTCCCGCAGCTCACCGAGGAGCGTCGCCGTGACCTGGTCAAGCAGTCGAAGGCCAAGGGTGAGGACGCGAAGGTTGCGATCCGCAACGTGCGCCGCAAGACGATGGACGAGCTGAACCGCATCCAGAAGGACGGCGAAGCGGGCGAGGACGAGGTCGGCCGGGCCGAGAAGGAGCTCGACAAGACCACGGCCAAGTACGTCGCGCACATCGACGAGCTGGTCAAGCACAAGGAAGCCGAATTGATGGAGGTCTAGGCGGTGTCCACCGACAGTCCCACCGGCGCCGAGCGCCACGATGGGACGGATGGTCCCCACCCGGACCGTGCGACTGCCGCGACTGCCACCCCCTCGAAGGCGGGCCGGAACCTGCCCGCCGCGATCGGCGTGGGGGTGGCGCTCGGCGCGCTCGTCATCGTCTCGCTGTTCCTCGTTCCGAAGG
Source organism: Rhodococcus sp. Q (assembly GCF_005503035.1). Lineage (NCBI taxonomy): Bacteria > Bacillati > Actinomycetota > Actinomycetes > Mycobacteriales > Nocardiaceae > Rhodococcus > Rhodococcus sp. Q. The sequence goes on along the minus strand of NZ_SCOY01000042.1, from coordinate 28,043 downwards.
TGTGGTTCGGGATCGTCGGCGCCGCGATCGCGATCGCGACCTGGGAGGTCGCGAAGCGGCTGCGGGAGAGCGACATCCTGGTACCGCGGATCCCGCTGATCCTCGGTGGCCAGGCGATCATCTGGCTGGGGTGGCCGTACGGCACCGCGGGTGTACTCGGTGGGTTCGCTGCCACCGTGCTCGCGTGCATGGTCTGGCGCCTCCTCGACCAGGGCCTGCACACGGCGCCGCGGAACTACCTGCGGGACGTTGCGATCACCGTGTTCGTCGCGGCGTGGTTGCCGCTGCTGGCGTCGTTCGCGACCCTCATGGTCACGCACGACGGCGGCAACAAGTGGGTGTTCGTGTTCATGATCGGTGTCGTCTGCTCCGACGTCGGCGGATACACGGCGGGTGTCCTGTTCGGAAAGCACCCGATGGTCCCTGCGATCAGCCCGAAGAAGTCCTGGGAGGGATTCGCCGGGTCGCTGGTCTTCGCGATCGTCGGTTCGCTGCTGACCGTGATGCTGATCCTGGACGCGAATCCGGTGGTCGGAGCGCTGCTCGGTGTGGTGCTGGTGCTGACCGGAACCCTGGGTGACCTGATCGAGTCGCAGGTCAAGCGCGATCTCGGGATCAAGGACATGGGCACGCTGCTGCCCGGGCACGGCGGCATCATGGACCGCCTCGACTCGATGTTGCCGTCGGCGTTCGTGACGTGGCTGGTGCTCACGGCCCTGCTGTGACGCGCCGACCCCCGCCGGGGCAGCCGATCCCCAGCCCGAACATCTGGCACTGGCCCCAGATCTACGAGGTGGAGAACCGCGCGCAGGACGTCGACGGTGCCGTGTTCGCCGTCCTCCGCGAGGTCGCCCCGTGGGCGGATCGCGACGTGGTCGACGTCGGCTGCGGCAGCGGCTACCACCTGCCGGAGTTCGCGCGTGACGCGCGTTCGGTGATCGGGGTGGAACCGCATCCTCCGCTCGTGGCGCAGGCTCGGGAGCGGACGATCGAGACGCCGGACGTACGCGTCGTGGAGGGAACGGCCGAGAACCTTCCGCTGCCCGATCGCAGTGTCGACGTCGTGCACGCGCGGACCGCGTACTTCTTCGGCCCAGGCTGTGGGCCGGGAATCTCGGAGGCGATGCGAGTGCTGCGGCCCGGCGGCACCCTCGTCGTCGTCGATCTCGACGCGACGGTCGGTGCGTACGGGCAGTGGATGCGCGCGGATCTGCCGCACTACGACCCGGCCATGGTCGAGTCCTTCTTCGCGGCGCAGGGATTCGACGTGACCAGGGTCGTCACCCGGTGGGAGTTCACGGACAGGCAGTCACTGCGTGCCGTCCTCGGCATCGAGTTCAGCGAGAGGACGGCCGAGCGGGCCTTCGGGCAGGTTCCGGGTCTGTCGTTGGACGTCGGCTACCGGATTCACACGCGACGCGCGCCGAACGGGCTCGTCCTCGGCTGAGGCCGGACGAGCCGTCTCATCGGGTTGCCGCGCGCTTCGCGAGCCTGCGTATCTGCACGATGCGCACCCCACCGGCCAGCGCCATGATCAGTGCCCCCGCGATCGCGGCCAGCAGCAGTCCGATCCCGAGCGGAACCGAGAACTCCCACCAGAACAGGTTCAGCGTCACGTCGTCGAGGTTCTGGAGGATGAAGACCAGCAGCACGATCAGGACCAGCACGCCGATGACGAGGCCGCTCCAGGTGGCGGCCGCTTTCGTGTGGCCCATGCTCGTGTGCCTGCGCACCGCTTCGGTTTCCGGACTGGACACCGGGTTCGGTGGGACGGGTGGTTCGGCGTCGGCGAGCGGTGCGTTCACCCGCTCGACCGGGTCGCCTGCGCCGTCGTTGGGTCCGTCGGTGGTGGACATGGAAATGATCATCGCCCACCCGACGGGGGATTGCACGCACCGCCGTGATACCGCGAGGTGTGTGAACCCGGTCGCGAATTCGTCCGTCGACGTCATCGGATGGGACACTGGAGAACACTATGGCCGTTCCCGTACCCCTCGTGTTCAACGCTCCGCGACGTGGCATGCCCCCGACGCACCTCGCCGACCTCGATTCGGAGGGCCGCAAGGCCGCGGTGAAGGAACTCGGCCTGCCCGGATTCCGGGCCGACCAGCTGGCCCGCCAGTACTACGGTCGCCTCGAAGCCGACGTGGACAAGATGACCGACCTGCCCGCATCGATGCGTGAGAAGGTCGGCGAGGCGCTGTTCCCGACGCTGCTGACGCCGGTCAAGCACGTCGCGTGTGACGACGGCACCACGCGCAAGACCCTCTGGAAGGCGAACGACGGGACGCTGCTCGAGTCGGTGCTGATGCGGTACCCGGATCGGGCGACGCTGTGCATCTCCAGCCAGGCCGGCTGCGGGATGGCGTGCCCGTTCTGCGCGACAGGTCAGGCCGGACTCACCCGGAACCTGTCGACCGCGGAGATCGTCGACCAGGTCCGTTCGGCTGCTGCCGCCATGCGTGACGGCGAGGTCGCGGGAGGCGAGGGCCGCCTGTCGAATGTCGTGTTCATGGGGATGGGTGAGCCGCTCGCGAACTACAAGAGGGTCGTCGCCGCGGTCCGCCGGATCACCTCACCGGCTCCCGAGGGCCTCGGCCTGTCGCAACGTTCCGTGACCGTGTCGACGGTCGGGTTGGCCCCCGCGATCCGCAAGCTGGCCGACGAGGGACTGTCCGTGACTCTGGCGGTGTCGCTGCACACGCCCGACGACGAACTCCGCGACACCCTGGTGCCCGTGAACAACAGGTGGTCGGTCAAGGAGGTGCTCGACGCGGCCCGCTACTACGCGGACAAGACCGGTCGACGCGTCTCGATCGAGTACGCGCTCATCAAGGACGTCAACGACCAGCCGTGGCGGGCCGACATGCTCGGCAAGAAGCTGCACAAGGCGCTCGGCTCCCTGGTGCACGTCAACCTGATTCCGCTGAACCCGACCCCGGGCAGTGAGTGGGATGCGGCGCCGAAGGACGTGGAGCGGGAGTTCGTGCGACGCGTCATCGCGCAGGGTGTCTCGTGCACGGTCCGTGACACCCGCGGGCAGGAGATCGCCGCGGCGTGCGGGCAGCTGGCTGCGGAGAACTGAGCCGGAAGAAACGACAGCCGGAAAAAACGACAACGGCCGCGCGGTTCCCGAAGGGGAGCGGCGCGGCCGTTGTCGTGAGTGCGTGGTTACCGCGGCTTGCGGCGACGAATGATGTCGCGAACCAGCATGAAGATCATGAAGAAGGAAATGCCGACGAGCCACACGTCCTCGACCTTGCCCTCGTGGTTGCCGATCGTGTAGACGAGCAGGAACAGCGCGAAGAACCAGCCCAGGAAGCGGAACAGTCGGGGCGCCTCACCGCTCCAGCCCCATTCCGCAGAGGGCACCTCGGCGGTGTCGACTTTGCTGGTGACGATGGGCTCGCTGGCGGCCACGGCCGATCCTCCTGCTCGTGCGGGTGTGCATATTGCTCGCATATCGTGGCATACGACCCGACGTCGTAGCGAGCGGGGTGGACATGTGGGAGGGCGTTTCTCATGACCGTCACACCGACCGGACGGGTCGTGCGCACTGCGAGCGGCGCGGACCTCGTCATCGACCGCCTGTTTTCCGTGTCGGCAGAGCAGATGTGGGCCGCCGTCACCGAATCCGACCGCACCGCAGCCTGGTTCGGTCCGTGGACTGGAACGGGGTCCGCCGGCAACGCGATTCGCGTGCAGATGGTCTTCGAGGAGGGTGAGCCGTGGATGGACATGACCATCGAGGTGTGCGAGGCGCCGAGCCGGTACGTGGTGTCCTCGACGGACGATTTCGGGTCGTGGCTGATGGAAGTTCAGGTGGCGGCCGACGGTGACGGGTCTCGGGTGCGCCTCATTCAGCACCTCGACGCGGCGGCCGCGGCGCTCGCCGTCGACACCGGCCCGGGCTGGGAGTACTACCTCGATCTGCTGGTTGCCGCGCAGTCGGGTGATCCGCGTCCACGATTCGACGACTACCTGGCGCTGAAGGGTCATTACGAGTCCGAGGTGGCGCGGCTCGCCGGAGACAGCTGAGCGCCGTTTCGGCACGGACGAGCGCGCGGGGGTCGGCCTGTCAGGTTGCTCTCAGGTCGGATCGGGAACAATGGACGGGTGACAGAACCTACGCGCGTGCTGCTGCTGGGCAGCACCGGCTCGATCGGCACCCAGGCTCTCGATGTCGTCGCGGCGAATCCGGACAAGTTCACCGTCGTCGGGTTGGCCGCCGGTGGCGGCAACATCGACCTGCTGGCCGAGCAGATCCGGGCGACGGGAGTGACCCGGGTCGCGGTCGCCGACCCCGCGGCCGCGGCGCGGCTCGACCTGCCCGGGGTCCTGTCCGGACCCGGTGCCGTCACCGAACTCGTGCGCACCACCGAGGCCGACGTCGTCCTCAACGCGCTGGTCGGTTCGCTCGGCCTCGAACCCACGCTCGCGGCGCTCGAGTCGGGCGCCCGGCTGGCACTGGCGAACAAGGAGTCCCTCGTCGCGGGCGGCCCGCTCGTCACCGCCGCCGCGGCGCCCGGCCAGATCGTGCCCGTCGATTCCGAGCACTCGGCGCTCGCGCAGTGCCTGCGCGGCGGACGCGCCGACGAGGTCGACCGGCTGGTTCTCACCGCGTCGGGCGGGCCGTTCCGCGGCTGGACGGCCGCCGCGCTCGAGGCCGTGACACCGGAGCAGGCGGGTGCGCACCCGACCTGGTCGATGGGACCGATGAACACCCTGAACTCGGCGTCGCTGGTGAACAAGGGTCTGGAACTGATCGAGACGCACCTGCTGTTCGGCGTCGACTACGACCGCATCGACGTGACGGTGCATCCGCAGTCGATCGTGCACTCGATGGTCACCTTCACCGACGGCTCCACGCTCGCGCAGGCCAGCCCGCCGGACATGAGGCTGCCGATCGCCCTCGCCCTGGGCTGGCCCGACCGGGTACCCGGTGCCGCCGCGGCGTGCGACTTCTCCACGGCGTCGACGTGGACGTTCGAGCCCCTCGACAACGCGGTGTTCCCGGCCGTCGACCTGGCTCGCGAGGCGGGCAAGGTGGGCGGTTGCATGACCGCCGTGTACAACGCCGCGAACGAGGTCGCCGCCCAGTACTTCCTCGACGGGGTCGCGTCGTTCCCGTCGATCGTGCGGACGGTCGAGAAGGTTCTCGCAGGTGGCGGCCAGTGGTCCGCGACACCGGCTACCGTGGACGATGTGCTCGCCGCGGACGGCTGGGCGCGGGCGCGGGCACACGAGCTCGTCGAGCGAAGGGGCTAGAACCGCATGTTGATCCTCGGAATCGTGCTGTTCGCCCTCGGCATCACCATCTCGATCGCGCTGCACGAGGCCGGCCACATGTGGACGGCACGCGCGCTCGGCATGAAGGTTCGCCGCTACTACATCGGCTTCGGCCCGAAGATCTTCTCGTTCCAGCGCGGTGAGACCGAGTACGGCCTCAAGGCGATCCCCGCGGGTGGCTTCTGTGACATCGCCGGCATGACGATGCACGACGAGCTCGCGCCCGACGAGGTCGATCGCGCGATGTACAAGCAGAAGACGTGGAAGCGGCTGGTCGTCATGTCCGGCGGCATCGCGATGAACTTCGTCCTCGGCCTGGTGTTGGTCGTCGTGCTCGCCGTCGGCTGGGGTCTGCCCAACCTGAACCAGCCGCCGGAAACTCAGCTGGGCCCGACGAGTTGCGTGTCCGACCAGCAGTCGGACGGAACGCTCGCGGAATGCGACGGGGTCGGACCGGCCGAAGCCGGTGGCCTGCGCGAAGGTGATCTGGTCACCGCGGTCGGCGGCGTCCCGGTCGAGACCTGGCCGGAATTCCAGGCGCAGACCCGCACCCACGACGGCCCCGTCGACTACACGGTCGAACGCGGTGGGGAGACGTTGACCGTGACGGTCGTCCCGCAGGAAGTGCAGCGCCTGATCAAGAACGCCGACGGCACCGTGACGACCGCGACGGTCGGCGCGATCGGCGTCGTCCCCGACTACTACGCCCCGACGCAGTACAACGTGCTGTCGGCGGTCCCCGCGTCGGTGGCGTTCACCGGCGACCTGATGGTCGAGTCCGTCAAGGGTCTCGCGCAGCTGCCGAGCAAGGTGGGCGACCTGTGGACAGCGGTCACGGGTGGTGAGCGTGCCCAGGACACCCCGATCAGTGTCGTGGGTGCGTCGGTGATCGGCGGTCAGGCCGCCGAGCAGGGTCTGTGGGAGATGTTCATCCTCCTGCTCATCAGCCTGAACTTCTTCCTCGGCATCTTCAATCTGCTGCCGTTGCTGCCCCTGGACGGCGGCCACATGGCCGTCACCATCTACGAGAAGATCCGCAACTCCCTACGCATCCGGCGGGGCCAGCCTGCGGGCGGTCCGGTCGACTACATGAAGCTGATGCCGCTGACCTATGTGGTGATCGTGATCGGCGGCGCCTTCATGCTGCTCACTCTCACCGCCGACATCATCAATCCGATCAAGATCTTCTAGACCAGAGGTCCTAGACTTTCCTGGTACCGAATAACGAAAGTAGGCAGACCGTGACCAGCCCCGTCGGTTTGGGCATGCCCGATGTTCCCGCCGTCCTCGCGCCGCGTCGCAAGACCCGTCAGTTGATGGTCGGGGGAGTCGGAGTCGGCAGCGATCATCCGGTGTCGGTGCAGTCGATGTGCACCACCAAGACGCACGACGTCAACGCCACCTTGCAGCAGATCGCCGAGCTGACGGCGTCGGGCTGCGACATCGTCCGCGTCGCCTGCCCCCGGCAGGAGGACGCCGACGCGCTCGCGACGATCGCCAGGAAGAGCCAGATCCCGGTGATCGCGGACATCCACTTCCAGCCGCGTTACATCTTCGCCGCGATCGACGCCGGTTGCGCGGCGGTGCGCGTCAACCCCGGCAACATCAAGGAGTTCGATGGTCGGGTCAAGGAGGTCGCGAAGGCGGCCGGTGACGCCGGTATCCCGATCCGCATCGGCGTCAACGCCGGTTCGCTCGATCCGCGTCTGATGCAGAAGTACGGCAAGGCCACCCCGGAGGCGCTGGTCGAGTCGGCGCTGTGGGAGGCGGGCCTGTTCGAGGAACACGGCTTCGGCGACATCAAGATCTCCGTCAAGCACAACGATCCTGTCATCATGGTCGAGGCCTACCGGCAGCTCGCGGCGCAGTGCGACTACCCGCTGCACCTCGGTGTGACGGAGGCGGGTCCCGCGTTCCAGGGGACGATCAAGTCGGCGGTCGCGTTCGGTGCGCTGCTCTCGGAGGGCATCGGCGACACCATTCGCGTGTCCCTGTCCGCGCCTCCCGCCGAGGAGATCAAGGTCGGCACGCAGATCCTGCAGTCGCTGAACCTGCGTCCCCGCAAGCTGGAGATCGTGTCGTGCCCGTCGTGCGGACGCGCCCAGGTGGACGTCTACACCCTCGCCAACGAGGTCAGCGCGGGGCTCGAGGGCATGGAGGTGCCGCTACGGGTCGCGGTGATGGGTTGCGTCGTCAACGGCCCCGGTGAGGCACGGGAAGCGGACCTCGGTGTCGCATCGGGCAACGGCAAGGGCCAGATCTTCGTGAAGGGACAGGTCATCAAGACCGTCCCCGAGGCGCAGATCGTCGAGACGCTGATCGAGGAGGCGATGCGTATCGCCGAGGAGATGGGCAACGATTCCGACTCGGGATCACCTGTCGTGACCGTGAGCTGATCGCGACACGTATCCTGTCGGCAAGCCCACCGCTGTGATCGGTCACACATCGCGCGCGGTGGATTCTCTGTCCGTTTGGTTCGACGAGACCCGGGGGTGACTGGGTGCTCAAACTGCTCGGTGCCAGGCAACTCGGCGCGCGGGACCGTACCGATGTGCTGCGGGTACTCGATGCCGACCCGATTGCCACGTGCATGGTCGCCGCACGGGTCCAGGATCTGGGCGTCGAGCCGCGGTCGATCAACGGGGAGCTCTGGAGTCGTGGCGGACCCGCGGAGTCACTGTGCTTCTCGGGTGCGAACCTGGTTCCCCTGCGGGGCGGACTGGGGGATCTGCGGGCGTTCGCGGATCGAGCGACCCGATTTCCGCGGATGTGTTCATCGCTCGTCGGGCGCGCGGAGTTGACGCTGCCGCTCTGGGAGATGCTGGAGTCGGACTGGGGTCCGGCTCGCGAAGTCCGTGACGACCAGCCCCTTCTCGCACTGTCTGCGCGGCCGCTGGTCGAACCGGATCCTCTGGTCCGGCTCGTCCGGATGGACGAACTCGACACGTACCTCGTCGCCGCCGTCGAGATGTTCATCGAGGAGGTCGGCATCGACCCGCGTTCCGGGGACGGTGGGCGCGGGTATCGGCGGCGCGTTGCCGGGCTGATCGCGTCGGGCCGCGCGTTCGCGCGTTTCGAGGACGGTGAGGTCGTCTTCAAGGCGGAGATCGGGTCGGCGTCGCGTCAGGTCGGGCAGATCCAGGGCGTCTGGGTGCACCCGGACCATCGTGGTGGCGGGCTCGGCGCTACCGGTACCGCCGCGGTCGCGGTGGCCGTCATGGACGCCGGACGCACGGCGAGCCTCTACGTCAACAGCTTCAACCATGCTGCGCGCCGCGCCTACGAGCGCGTCGGCTTCACCCAGGTCGCCACGTTCTCGACGATCCTGCTGGACTGAGTTCGGGCCCGTCGGTCGGTGGAAACCCGGCCGAGCGCACCTACTATGGGCAGCGATGAAATCGCGTCTCGCCCATCGTGTCCGAACCTCGCTGGCGCTCGTCGTGTCGAGTGCGCTCGCGGTGACGCTCGCCGCCTGCACCCCCAAGCCCGACGGACCGGAGCCCGCGGCGGAGCAGTTCGTGTCGCTTCTCGCGGACGAGGACACCGCCTCGGCAGCGGCGCTGACGGACCGGCCCGACGTCGCTCGGGCCGCACTCGAGTCGGCGTGGGAGAACCTGCAGGCCGAGTCGATGACGGCAACCGTGGGGTCGGCGCGAGTCACGGGAGACACCGCCACCGTCCAGTACACATACGAGTGGCACCTGCCGAAGGACCGCGTGTGGACCTACACCGGGGATCTGCAGATGGGGCGCCGTGACGGCGAGTGGGCGGTGCGCTGGAACTCGACGGACCTGCATCCGAAACTCGGTGACACCCAGACCATGTCGTTGCGTTCGGTGCCTGCGCCGCGGGCGCGGGTCAACGAGCGCTCCGGTACCGACGTGCTGGTGCCCGGCAGCATCGAGCGGATCGCACTCGACGCCCGCAACGCGGGGAACCTGGGTGCGGTGTCCGCGTCGCTCGCCCGGATTCTCGCGCCGTTCGCGCCGTCGCTCACGGCGCAGTCGATCGCGGAGTCGGCCTCGAGTGTCAACGGCGCGTACCAGGTGGCGAGCCTGCGACAGGACGACTACGAATCCGTCGCGGCGTCGCTCGCGGAACTGCCCGGCGTCACCGTCGAAGAGGAAGCCGACCTGGTGTCCACCGACCGCGACTTCGCGCCGGACCTGATCGGTCAGGTCAAGAAGCGCGTCATCGACGAGGTCGACGGAACCGCGGGCTGGAGCGTGGTCACCGTCAATCAGAACGGCGTCGACACCGACGTCCTGACGGAGGCGAAACCGCAACCCGCGCCGTCGTTCTCGGTGACGCTCGACAGGAACATCCAGGTCGCGGCGCAGAACGCGGTGAACGCGCGCACGGACCAGGCGATGACGGTGGTGATCCAGCCGTCGACCGGCGCGATCCTCGCGGTCGCGCAGAACGAGGCCGCCGACCGGGACGGACCGGTCGCGTCGACGGGCCTGTACCCGCCCGGGTCGACATTCAAGATCATCACGGCGGGCGCCGCCATCGACAGCGGCCTTGCGGACCCGGACACGATGGTCCCGTGCCCCGGCCGGATCGTCATCGGTGAGAGGTCCGTGCCGAACTACAACGAATTCGCGTTGGGGACGGTGTCGATGACCACGGCGTTCGCCCGGTCCTGCAACACGTCGTTCGCGAAGCTCGCCAGCGAGATGGAACCCGACGCGCTGACCGTCGCGGCCGCACAGTTCGGGATCGGCCCGGACTACCAGGTGCCCGGTCTGCCGACCGACTCGGGGTCCGTGCCGCCCGCCGAGGATCTGGTTCAGCGCACCGAGGACGGGTTCGGGCAGGGCAAGGTGGTGGTCAGCCCGTTCGGGATGGCGTTGGCGGCGGCGACGGTGGCGAACGGGTCGACTCCGACTCCGCATCTGATCGTCGGCGACGAGACCACCGTCACCGGAGACCGAACGGCGATCACACCCGCGATGGTCGACGGCCTGCGCGGGATGATGCGCGAGGTGATCACGTCCGGCACCGCCCTGCGGATCGCCGGCCAGGGTGAGGTGTACGGCAAGACAGGTGAGGCCGAGGTCGACGGCGGCTCGCACGCCTGGTTCGTCGGCTACCGCGGCGACATCGCATTCGCGACGCTCGTCGTGCGCGGCGGCAGTTCCGACAACGCCGTGGCCGTCACCACCGACATGTTCGCGGCGTTGCCCGAGGGGTACTGACGCGCGGCAGGTTCTACCGATCACAGAACGCGACGAGAAGGAGCTTCCATGACGCAGCGGGTGCGGGTGCAGAACTTCTGCCTGTCCAGCGACGGGTTCGGAGCAGGTGAAGGACAGTCGCACGATCGCCCCTTCGGCCATGCCGATCCGGGCGCACTCGCCGGGTGGGCGGGAGCGACCGCGCACTGGCCGAACCGCACCGAACCCGGGGGTACGTACGGCCTCGACGACTACGTCACCCGCGACTTCACGAACAACATCGGCGCCGAGATCATGGGGCGCAACAAGTTCGGTCCGCAGCGCGGAGCGTGGGAGAACCTCGACTGGCAGGGGTGGTGGGGCGACGAGCCGCCGTTCCACACCCCGGTGTTCGTCCTGACGCACCACCTCCGTCCCTCGTTCACGTTGGGTGAGACGACGTTCCACTTCCTCGATGCGTCACCGGAGGAGGCGCTGGCGCAGGCGTTCGCCGCCGCCGGCGGCAAGGACGTACGGATCGGCGGCGGCGTGCAGACGGTGCGCGAGTTCCTGGACGCCGATCTCGTCGACCAGATGCACCTGGCCGTCGCTCCCGTCGAGCTCGGGCGCGGCGAGAGGCTGTGGGCGAGCCCCGACGAGCTCACCGACCGCTTCCATCTGGAGCGGATTCCCAGTCCGAGCGGCGTTGTGCACCACTTCTTCTGGAGGCGATGAGGGCGCTCCCGGCCTCACGGTGGAGGAAAGTCGGTGGCGCCGGCTCAGGTTCGGTCGGCAGACTTGGTGCCATGACGCTCCGACCGACAACCGACACGTTTCGCGCGCTCGCGCGTTCGTCTCCGTGGCGATGGTCGTCAGTGGAGGTGTTCGTCGACCGTGGGACGAGCGAGCACGCGTGGATCCGTCGTCCGGATCGTCTGCGAGTGGAGTCGGAGGGTCGGCCGGTTCAGACCGTCGACGGTGCGCGGCCCATGACGGGCCGGGTGCAGTACTCGTCGTCCGGCAGGTCGGTTCCGGTCACTCGGGTGTGGCCGACGGACCTGCAACCCGTGCTCGACTCCGATGGGCTCGTCGCGGTCCGACCTGAAGGATTCGCCGTGGACTACGACGAGCCGTTCCACGACGACTACTTCTGGACTGCGCTGTTCGATCCGGCGGAGCTCGCCGACGGCGTCGAGATTCGGGCCGTCACCGAGGTCGATCGTCACGGTCGCGCGACATGGGAGGCTACGGTTCGGCCGACACCGGCCTACGAGCCGCGCTGTGGCTGCTGCGCGCTCCTTGCCGGTGACGAAACGCTCGATGATCGGCCGTGGGTGCCGACGGTCGACTCCGTGGTCCGCCTCGACGTCCAGACGGGGATCTGCGTCTCGGTGCGTCATGTGGGCACCGGCTGGAGCGGCCAGGAGGCCGAACTGCGGATCGTCGGGGTGGATCGCCCGATGGCTGACGAGTTGTTCCGTCCGGGAACCCTTCTCGACCGGATCAGGAATAGACGACGGCCCTGACGACCTCGTAGGTCTTACGATCGAGGTAGCAGCACAGCAGCGCGGGCGCGCCGTCGGCGGTGCACGACGCGGTGACGGCGTCGCCCGCGGCGATCACCTTCGTCAGGTCGGTGACGTCGCGGCCGCCGAGCAGCAGCCGTGCGGCGGAGTCGCCCGCCGCCGCTGCCGCGACGAGTCGCGCGACGGCCTGCTTGCCGCGCTCGCCCACGCTGCGGACGGCGGCGCCGAACGCGATCGATCCGCCGAGGCCCTGGTTGCGCAGCATCCTTGCCGCCATCGACGTGCCGACCTTGAGCTTCGCCGGGTCGAGGCCCGCGACCTGCGCGAACATCGGCGCGACCTCCCAGTGCGCTGCGATCCGGCGGATACGGGGTTCGCCGTCGTCGAGGGTGGTCTCGTACAGCAGGTGCATCGGCGCGCGGGCGACGACCCCGCCGCCGAGTCGGGTCTCGATGGTGACGTCGCGGACGACGGTGAGTCCGTCGACGATGTCATCGCGTTCGATGTGGAAGCGAATGTCGTTGGGTGCGATGAAGGTGTCGTAGAACCGGCCGAGCGAGTTGCCGCCGCGCCGACGGCTGCGTGTGTCGTAGAGGCCACCGACGACGGGGCGCCCGCCGACGGGATCCTCGACGACGTGGTGTCTGGCGAACAGGCCGAGCCAGGCGTCCCGGTCGTGTGCGGCGACCGCGGCGGGGGAGGCGTGTGCGAGCGCGAGCAGGTCGGCGGGGTCGGCAAGCATGCCGCGGAGTATGCCAGATCAGGTGGAACGCGTTCTAGAAATTAGTTGGAGGGGCCGTGGTGGGTCGACGGATCGTCGTCCGTCAGGAACTCCGGATGGATCTCGCCCTTCACACCGAGCTTGGTGTTGACCAGGTGGTTGACACCCCACAGCACAACGCCGATGGCCAGCAGTACGCCGGCGATCGCGTACTGGTCCGGGTTGCGGTCGGTGAAGGGCGTCGCGAGAAATCCGCACGTGACAGCGCCGACCACCGGGAGCGCGGTCGGTGCCCGGAAGTGCTTGTGCTCGACCGGATCTTTGCGCAGGACGAGCACGGCGACGTTGACGATCGTGAACACGCACAGCAACAGCAGGGCGGTGGTGCCGCCGAGCTGCGGGACCTCGCCAACGAACGTGATGAGGCCGAGGGCGAGGAATGTGGTGAACCCGATCGCGATGTACGGGGTCCGACGGGACCGGTGCACGCGACCCAGTTGCGGCGGCAGGACGTGCTGGCGGCTCATGCCGTACAGCAGACGGCTTGCCATCAGCATGTTGATCAGTGCGGTGTTCGCGACCGCGAACATCGTGATGAACGCGAAGATCCCGAGCGGGAAGCCGGGGGCGCCCGCCTGCACGACCTTGAGCAGTGGGGTGTCGCCTTCGCCGAGTTCGTCGGCGGGCACCAGCGCGATCGCCGTCACCGACACCAAGACGTAGATCAGGCCGGTGAACAGGAGTCCGGTGAGCAACACCTTCGGGAAGATGCGGCTCGGGTCCTTGGCCTCCTCGGCCATGTTCACGGAGTCCTCGAACCCGACCATCGCGTAGAACGCGAGGGTTGTCGCGGCGATGACCCCGCCGAGGGCGCTGCGGTCGCCGGTGTCGAACGTCATCGCGCGGGAGAAGTCACCTTCGCCGATGCCGAGCGCCCACATCCCGATGAAGATGATGATCAGCAGGCCGGACAGTTCGATGCAGGTCAGGACGACGTTGATCTTCACGGACTCGCCGACGCCGCGGAAGTTGACGGCCGCGACGATCAGCATGAACGCGATGCCGAGCAGGGTGATGCCGATCCCGGCCTGCAGGTCGATCTCGAATGCTTCGGCGAAGTTCGCGGCGAAGGCACGGGACGCGGTCGCCGCCGAGGTGATGCCCGAGCACATCACCGCGAACGTGACCATGAAGGTGAGGAACTGGATCCCGAACGCCTTGTGCGTGTACAGCGCGGCACCCGCCGCCTGCGGATACTTCGTGACGAGTTCTAGGTAGCTGAACGCCGTGATGAGCGCGACCGTGAACGCCACCAGGAACGGCAGCCACACGACGCCGCCGACGTCGTTGGCGACCTGACCGGTGAGGGCGTAGATGCCGGTGCCGAGGATGTCGCCGACGATGAACAGCAGCAGGAGCCATGGCCCCATCACGCGTTTGAGCGTCGGTTCCTCAGGAGGATCTGATCTGTGCGCCCCGCCGGTACCAGGCGATGTGCTCATGATCCCTCCTCGTGGCAGAACCCGATGGATCTAGGGAAGCAAACCGAGCCGCCGAGCGCTCACAACCGCCTCGTGGCGAGAATGCGCGTCGAGCTTTCCCATCGCACTGCGCAGGTAGCTCTTCACCGTTTCCGGGCCGAGTGAGAGGCGATGTGCCACTTCGTTGTTCGTGCACCCCAGCGCAATGTGAGCGAGGACGTCGAGTTCCCGCGGTGACAGCGCGACGGCCGTCGATTCGGGCTCCTCGGACAGGAGCCCGGCCAGCTTCTCCGCCACCGCCCGCAGCCTGCCGCGCAGTGCGTTGTCAGGTACCTCCTGCGCCAGCCTCCGCAGTTCGGCGTGCGCGTCACGGATACCTTCCGACACGGCGGCGTCGCCCGTTCCGGCGGCGGTGTCGCGGGTGTCGAGCATCCGCAGTCGCCGATCCACCTCGTCGCGGATGGCGATCTCCGCGGCGAGTCGACGACCGGAGAGCGTCAGGAGTTCCGCGGTTCGATCGCCGATCGGGGTCGCTTCGCGGATGGCCGCGTAGAGGACCGCGCGGGAGATGCCGTCGACCACAACCGGAACGGCGATCACCGAACGCAGTCCCTCGCCGATCACCGGCGCGTCGAAGTGGTGGGTGATGTTCAACGCGGTGCGGTAGTCGGGCACCGACGCGGGTCTGCGCTGGTGCGACACCCGCCCGCCCAGCCCCGACGCGGCAGGCACCGTGAGGCCCTTGAGGCCGTTCGTTCGCGTTCCCAGGAACTCGCTGAGCAGCAGGTTGCCGCCGTGCACCTCGCCGCCGAACAGCACCGGTACGTCGGTGAGGCTCGCGGTGTGGCGGAGCTCGGCTCTGAGTGCGTCGCCGTCGCGGGGGCGGAGCAACGCCTCTCGGGGACTCGTCGGAATCGGCATCGGTGCGGCTACCCCTTTCCGGGGGTGGTGGGCAGGTCTTGTGAGTTAGATCATAAGTCCAGTGAAGTGTCCGGTGTCATGCCGGAGTGATGTGGGAAGGAACCTCCATGGTCGACGACAGTGCCCAGCGAGTTCGAGAACTGCTCGGTCGGTACGACACCGCCGACGCGTGTGCGGCCGAGTTGCTGTGCGACCGGCACCCTGCCGATGCCGTCGCGTTCACCGTCGTCGAGGCCGATCTGACCTCCCATGACCTCACCTACGGTGAACTCCGCGCCGAGTCGACGAAGTTCGCCGCCGCGCTCGCCGATCTGGGTGTCGAGCCGGGCGACTGTGTCGCCACCCTCATGGGCAAGTCGTCGGAACTGGTCGTGGCCCTGCTGGGCATCTGGCGTCGCGGAGCCGTGCACGTGCCGCTGTTCACGGCGTTCGCGTCGCCCGCGATCGCGTTCCGGCTGACGTCGTCGGGCGCGAAGGTCGTGGTCGCCGACCGTAACCAGCTCGACAAGCTCGCCCCGGGTGAGGACATCCCCGCCGACGCGCCGTGGACGGTGATCGTCGCGGCCGGCGAGCCGGCGTCCGACACGCAGTTGCGGTTGTCGGACCTCCTCGCCGCCCATGCTGCCGACGACCCGAAGGGTGCCGCGGTCGCGGTCGGCGCGAACGGCCCGATGGTGCAGCTGTTCACGTCCGGCACGACGGGTACCCCGAAGGGCGTCCCCGTACCGGTGCGGGCACTCGCGTCGTTCCACGGCTACGTGGAGTTCGGTCTCGACGTCCGCTCCGACGACGTGTTCTGGAACGCGGCCGACCCGGGCTGGGCGTACGGGCTGTACTACGCGCTCCTCGGACCGCTCGCCGCGGGCATCCGCAGCCTGCTCCTGCACGCCGGGTTCTCCGCCGAGCTGACGTGGAAGGTGATCGAGACGTTCGGCGTCACCAACTTCGCGGCCGCACCGACCGTGTACCGGAGCCTGCGCGCCGACACCGGTCCCGTGCCCGACGGGCTGTCCCTGCGCCGCGCGTCGTCGGCCGGTGAGCCGCTGACGCCCGACGTCGTGGCGTGGTCACAGACCACGCTGGGGTGCGAGGTCCGGGACCACTACGGGCAGACCGAGCACGGCATGTTCATCGTCAACGCGTGGGCCGACGGGCTTCGTGAGGACGTGCCCGCCGGGTCGATGGGTCGCGCCCTTCCGGGCTGGTCGTGCGCCGTCCTGCTCGACGACTCCGACGAGGTCGCACCGCCGCGGACCGCGGGCCGGGTCGCGATCGACACTCACAACTCTCCGCTGATGTGGTTCGCCGGCTACGTCGACGCCCCGGAGAAGACGAAGCAGCGCTTCACCGAGGACGGCCGGTGGTATGTCACCGGCGACGCGGGCAGCACCGACGAGGACGGGCACTTCTTCTTCAGCTCCCGCGACGACGACGTCATCATCATGGCCGGCTACCGGATCGGCCCGTTCGATGTCGAATCGGTGCTGGTGATGCACGAGGACGTCATCGAGGCGGCCGTCGTCGGCATGCCCGACCAGTTGCGCGGCGAGGTGCTCGAGGCGTTCGTCGTGATCCGCGACGGGGTCGAGGGCACCGACGAACTCGAGGTCGAACTGCAGACGCTGGTGAAGAAGAAGTTCGCGGCGCACGCCTACCCGCGGACCGTGCACTTCGTGCCCTCGCTGCCGAAGACCCCCAGCGGCAAGGTGCAGCGCTACATCCTCCGCAAGGGCTGACGCAACCGATCGTGAGTCCGGTGGCCGGCTGTCCGGCCACCGGACTTCGTCATCGCGTGCTGATGAGTCGCTCGGTGAGGAACGCGAGTATCTCGTCGCGGGCGGCGAGTGTCGGTTCGCCCGCCGCGTCGATCAGGTGTGCGGTGACGACGCTGTGCGGGCTCGCGACCACGTCCGCGAAGAATTGTGGTGGTGTCGAGTCGGCGGCGCTGTCCGGAAGCTCGGTGCTCACGAACCGTTCGCCCAGCGCTGCCGAGTAGGCGGCGAAACGTTCGGCCCGGCACCACTTGTCGCCGGCGAACCGGTATGCGAGCACGGTCAGGTCGTCCCGGTCGAGCCGGTCGCGGACCGCGCGGAGGTCGTCCGGGGCGATCTCCAGTCCTGCCGGGTCGTCGAGCGGCAGGGACGGCTGGCAGAGGACGGGTGCGAGCACGGACGCCTCCAGAGTCATCGTCAGCGCGAAGTTGCCGGTGAAGCACATTCCGACGGCGCCGACGCCCGGGCCCCCGCACTCCTCGTGGGCGGCGGCGGCCAGTGCCCGGAGCCACCGGGTCACGGGGCTGGTGCGGTTCGCGCCGAATGCCCGGAACTCGGCGCTCACACATGCCCGCTGCATGACGGCGCTGCCGTCCTCGGTTGTGGGCACCGCGCCGTCACGGCCGAACAACGACGGCAGGTACACCGTGAAGCCGGCGTCACGGACCCACCGCGCGAACCGGGCGACGTGCGGGCTGATCCCGGGCATCTCCGGCATGACGACGACAGCCGGGCCGTTGCCCGAGACGAGTACGACCTTCGTGTCCGACCCGAATGTGACGCTACGGGTGTCGAAGTCGTCGAGCGGATCGTCCACGCTCGTGTCGTGAAGGGTCATCGGTGCGTTCCTGTTCGTCGTCGCGTCACTGAACAGGTCGAGTCTCGCGGCCGGTGGGCCGGGCGAGCAGGGGCGTGATCGCCACCTTCCGGGTCGATCCCGCCAGAAGCCGGCCCGGGGCGGCGAGGTCAGCTACTACGAAACCGTCGGCGGTAGTCGGCGGGGCCGATTCCGACCCGCTCCAGGAACATGCGCCGGAGGGTGCCGGTGTCCTGATATCCGACGCGACGCGGAATGTCGCCGATCGGAACGTCCGTGTCGGCGAGAAGCCTTTTGGCGGTGGCGATCCGCGCCTCCTGCAGGAAGGCCAAGGGAGGCCGGCCGTCCTCCTGGCCGTACCGGCGCAGCAGGGTCCGGGTACTGACGTGCAGCGCGTCGGCCAGCCGGGGCAGGCTGTAGGGCTCCGCGAGGTGATCGACCAGCCACCGCTGGACTGCCGTCGCGAACGGGCCGGACGTCGTCTGCACCATCGACTCGACGACGTAGGGTGCCTGACTCCTCCGGTTCTCGGACACGAGCGTGACGCGAGCGGTCGCCCGGGCGACCCCGGCACCGAGATGGTCGCGGACGATCGCGGTGGTGAGATCGAGCGACGCGCTGAACGCGGCGCTCGTGGTGACGGGCCCGTCGCTGACGATCAGCGACTCCGCGCAGACGGTGGATCGCGGGTATCGCCGGGTGAGTTGCGATGCGAACAGCCACGATGTCGTGGAACGTCGTCCGTCCAGCAGTCCGGCCTCGCCCAGCAGGAACGCTCCGACGCACACCGAGGCGATGCGGATTCCGTGGCTCGCTGTCTCTCGGAGGAAGGCGACCTCACGGCTCCGGTCGGCGAGTCGGGCGCTCAGGTCGTCGGTGGGGGACACGTCGAATCCCGGCACGACGACCAGATCGAACCGGTGGTGCCAGCGGTGGGCCCCGATCGTGAATCCACCGGCGGCGACGACCGGTGTGGGCGATGCCGCGATCACCGACGCCTGGAACCGGGTGGCGGAGTCGATTCCGTTCTCGTGCGCGACCCGGTTGGCGATGCGGAGAAGGTCGGTGACCGCGAACACCTCGGTCGCGAAGCATCCCTCGTAGGCGAGGATCCCGATCCGCATGACATCCACCTTCGAGACGGCCATCGGCGGGGTGGCCGCCGGCCTGCCAGGCTACCGAGGTGTCGCGCCTGCTCGCCGCCACGCCGGGAATCCTGGGGGGTGTTGTCTCGGAGCCGGCCGACGGACAATGGTGCCAACTGTCGAGCACCGACGAAGGGTGAGCGGAATGGATCGGTTCGAGCTCCCGCATACGTTGCGTCGATCGTCGAAGGAGGTGCAAGAGGTCTACGCCACGGCCCACGAGTCCGCCGTGAAGCGGCTGGGCGAAGGTGAGGAAGCCGAGCGGGCCGCCTACGGGGCCGTCAAGGAAAGCTACGAACTCGCCGTCGACCACTGGGTGCCCAAGCAGGATTGACTTCCTGCTCGGCGTCGACGCGATCAGGTGGTGTGCGCGGTGCCCTGCAGGGCACCCCCGGCGGCCCGCCAGTCGATGAGACCCTTCGACATGTTCCTGGCCTCGAAGCCGAACTCGATGAGCATGTTCGCTGCGCCGTAGGAACGAAGGCCGCCGGTGCAGAACGTGATCAGCAGGCGGTCGTCCGGGAGTTCCTCGCAGCGTCTCGGTAGGTCCTCGAGTGGGATGTGTACCGAGCCGGGGATGTGGTTCCGAGCCCACTCGAACTGCCTGCGCACGTCGACGATGAGCGCGCCGTCGGCGGCCAGACGGATCGCCTCCGCGGCCGTGACCGACGGTGCGCCGTGCAAATAGTGTCGAATCTTCATGGCAACGGGCCTCTTTCGCGCAGTTTCAGTTAGTCTGAAACTGACGAAGGGGAGTTGTCAAGGTGACGAATGTGGGCCCACCGCCGAGCGCGGCGTTCCTCGTGATGGCCGTGGGTCGCCGCATGCGCGAACGCGTCGAGCGGACCCTGAAGGGTGAGGTGATCACGATGCGGCATCTGTCCGCACTGGGTCACCTGTCCCGGGACGCGGGAATCTCCTACAGCGAGTTGGCTCGTCGCGCATCGGTGACACCGCAGAGCATGCAGGCGACGCTGGCGAAGCTAGAAGAGTGCGGGGCCGTGTCGAGGACCACCGATTCCGGTCGGGGGCGTACCGCGCGACTCGTCGTCACCGACGAGGGAATGCGCCTGCTCGCGTTGGGTCAGGACGCGATCGGCGAACTCGACGAGGTCCTCGCCCGCTACCTGGACGCGGACACACTCGGGAAGTTGATGCCCGGGCTCCTGCGGACGATGCTCGCGCTCGGTGGCGACGAGCGTCGGTGACTGCCCGAGTCAGGTCGCGAGCACCCCGGCGCCGAGCGCCGCACAGACCAGCATGAGCATGAACAGCGCCCATCCTGCGCCGTGCCACGCAGGCCAGGTGCCGCCGCGCTTCCACACGGCGTAGGTCTCGGCGAACGCGCCGATTCCGCCGATCATGAGTATCGCCGCGGGCACGATCGCGAGCAGGTAGCGGTCGGCGGTCCCGCACACAGGGGTCGGGGAGTCGGCGCAGTTGCTCCGACCCAGATACGCCCACAGGCCCAGAAGGGCAGTCGAGGCCAGGGTCAGGGCAAGTACTACGACCGCGTACCTGGTGGCGCGCCGGATCTCCGGCGGGTCGTCCCAACTCTTCTCGATGTCTCGGCGGGCGGCGTCGCGCCGGGCGGCGTCGCGCCAGTCGGCGTCGCGTCTGGTGGAATCGTCTGCCATCGTGCGCCTCCCCTCGGCCGCGGGCACGTCAGGCTGGAGCGCTGCCTTCCACGCTACGCGCGGGGCGCGGGGGCGTTGGCCGGGCGCGGCCAGGGATGGCCCGTGCGTCGCTCGATGTCGTTGTTGAACCGTTCGAGGTAGGCCGCGAAGGCTGCACGGTCGGCAGGGTCCCAGTCCTCGATGACGACGTCGAGGCCGCGCACGTTGCCTGCTCGTTGTTGTTCCAGACGTTTCCGGCCCTCGTCGGTGACGAGGAACTTGCGTGCCATGCCGCCGTCGGGGTCGGGAATGCGCTTGACCAGGTCGGCATTGAGCATCGCGGTGGTTTGCCGACTGATGGTCGAGGTGTCGAGGTCGAACGCCTCGCTCAGTTCGCCGACGGACATCGGCCCCTGGATGCTGATCCGGCTGAGCAAGAGGTAGGCGCTGGACTCGAGGTTGCCTTCGCCGCGCCGGGGGCGAGCAATGTGCCGTGCGAGAAGCATCGTCTCGAACTCGATTCGGTTCGCGTCCACCCTTGTCCCTTCCGTGAATCCTGCGTCGAGGGTACGTCGAGATTGTCCGGATCCAGGCAACCCTGTGTCATGCACCATACATATCAATTGCATGCAGCAACTTGATTGCATGATACAAATAGTTGCATCGCACAATCTGTGCTCGGGCTCAGGGGGGTCCGGTGGTGAAAAATGTGAGGAGCTTCCGTGAGAAGTAGTGGTTCGGCCGTGAACCCGAACGCGTTGGTCGGCGTGCTGGCGTTCACCGGCATCGTGGCGGCCTTGATGCAAACCCTGGTCGTCCCGCTCATCGGTGACCTGCCCGTGATCCTGAACACGACCGCATCGAACGCGACGTGGGTCATCACGGCGACACTCGTCGCGGGAGCCGTGTGCACTCCCATCACCGGACGCCTCGGCGACCTGTACGGCAAGCGCCGCATGCTGCTGATCTGCACGGTGCCGCTCATCGCAGGCTCCGTCACCTGCGCGCTCGCGACCTCCGTCGTCCCGATGGTCGCCGGCCGCGCACTGCAGGGCATGGGCATGGGCCTGATCCCGATCGGGATCAGCGCCATGCGCGATCTCGTTCCCGCGGAGCGCCTCAACTCGTCGATCGCCATGATGAGCGCGTCGATGGGCATCGGTGGAGCCCTCGGGCTTCCGCTCGCCGCCGCCGTCGTGCAGAACGCGAACTGGCGTGTGCTGTTCTGGGGCGCCGCCGCGCTCAGTGTTGTCATCGCTGCGCTGATCTGGAAGTTCGTTCCCGCGACACCGGTCGACCCCGCAGCCGGAAAGTTCGACCCCATCGGCGCGGTCGGCATCGCCATCGGTCTCGTGTGCCTGCTGCTGGGCGTCTCGAAGGGCGCCGCCTGGGGATGGACCAGCGGTGCCATCATCGGTCTGTTCGTCGCCGCCGTCGTGGTCCTGATCGTCTGGGGCTGGTGGGAACTGCGCACGACCGATCCGCTCGTCGACCTGCGGACGACCGTCCGCCCGCAGGTGCTGTTCACCAACATGGCCGGCCTGGTCATCGGATTCGCGATGTACGCCCAGTCGTTGATCCTGCCGCAGTTGCTGCAGCTGCCCGAGTCCACCGGCTACGGGTTGGGGCAGTCCATGATCATGATGGGCGTCTGGATGATCCCCGGCGGCCTGGTGATGATGGCGCTCGCACCCGTCGGCGCGGCACTGTCCTCCGCTCGTGGGCCCAAGGTGACGCTGATCCTCGGCGCCCTGATCATCGCCGCCGGGTACGGCTCGGCGATGGTGTTGATGGGCTCGGCCTGGGGCCTCATGATCGTCGCGGCCATCTGCGGCGCGGGCACCGGATTCGCCTACGGCGCGATGCCCGCCCTCATCATGGGTGCGGTCCCGCTGTCGGAGACCGGCGCCGCCAACGCGTTCAACACGCTCATGCGGTCGCTCGGGACCTCCATCGCGGCCGCCGTCGTCGGTGCCGTGCTCGCCCAGATGAGCGTCCAGGTCGGTGAGTACACGCTGCCCACCGAGAGCGGCTTCCGCACCGGCCTCCTGATCGGCTGCGGAGTCGCACTCGCCGCCGCCGCTGTCGCCTCGTTCATCCCGTCGCGCAGGCCGTCCGCCGAGGTGCCCGACGTGCACGCAACGGAATTGGTGCCGGCGCGGAGCTGACCGGGCTCCTCCGTGGAGCGAGGGTGTGGCGCGTAACCTGGACCGCATGTCTGTGCGCGCACCCCTCGTTCCCGGAACCGTCTCTCCGACCCTCGCCGTTCCGGCGAAGATCGAGCGGCCCGAGTACGCGTGGAAGCCCACCGTCAACGAGGGCAACGAGCCGTGGGTGCAGACCCCCGAGACCATCGAGAAGATGCGCCTCGCGAGCCGCATCGCCGCGCAGGCACTGGAAGCCGCGGGCAAGGCCGTCGCACCCGGTGTCACGACCGACGAGCTCGACCGGATCGCGCACGAGTACATGATCGACAATGGCGCCTACCCGTCCACCCTGGGCTACAAGGATTTTCCGAAGTCCTGCTGCACATCGCTCAACGAGGTGATCTGCCACGGCATCCCGGACTCGACCGTGATCCAGGACGGCGACATCGTCAACATCGACGTCACCGCCTACATCGACGGCGTGCACGGCGACACCAACGCCACTTTCCTCGCCGGTGACGTCTCCGAGGAGAACCGACTGCTCGTCGAGCGCACCCGCGAGGCCACGATGCGCGCCATCAAGGCCGTGAAGCCGGGCCGCGAGCTCAACGTCATCGGCCGGGTCATCGAGGCCTACGCGAACCGCTTCGGGTACGGCGTCGTTCGTGACTTCACCGGCCACGGCATCGGCGAGACCTTCCACAACGGGCTCGTGATCCTGCACTACGACCAGCCGAACGTCGACACGATCATCGAACCCGGCATGGTCTTCACGATCGAGCCGATGATCAACCTCGGCACCGTCGACTACGAGATCTGGGACGACAACTGGACCGTCGTCACGCAGGACCGCAAGTGGACCGCCCAGTTCGAGCACACCATCGTGGTCACCGAGTCGGGGGCGGAAATCCTCACGCTGCCGTGACACCGCGGGACGGGGTTCGGGGGGCGTTGCTCGTCGCGGGAACCACCTCCGATGCGGGCAAGAGCGTCATGGTGGCCGGACTGTGCCGGCTGCTCGCCCGCCGCGGCATCTCGGTCGCACCGTTCAAGGCGCAGAACATGTCGAACAACTCTGTCGTCACCCTCGACGGCGGTGAGATCGGCCGCGCGCAGGCGTTGCAGGCACGGGCCTGCGGCCTCGAACCGAGCGTGCGGTTCAACCCGGTGCTGCTCAAGCCGGGCAGTGACCGCACCTCGCAGTTGGTGGTCCGCGGCAAGGCCGTCACGTCCGTCGGTGCCCGCGACTACATGACGCACCGCCAGTGGTTGCGCGGTGTGGTCGCCGACGAACTGGCCTCGCTGCGTTCCGAATTCGATGTCGTGATCTGCGAGGGCGCCGGGTCGCCCGCCGAGATCAATCTCCGCGCCACCGACCTCGCGAACATGGGTCTGGCTCGCGCCGCGAACCTTCCGGTCCTCGTCGTCGGCGACATCGACCGCGGGGGAGTGCTCGCGCACCTGTTCGGCACCGTCGCTGTCCTCGAACCCGAGGACCAGGCGCTGATCGCGGGGTTCGTGATCAACAAGTTCCGCGGCGACGTCGGGCTGCTCGAACCGGGCCTGGTTCAGCTCCGGGAGCTGACGGGCCGGCCGACGTTCGGCGTCGTCCCGTTCGCGGACGGTTTGTGGATCGACGCCGAGGACTCGCTGTCGACGGTCGTCGACGCCCCGGTCGGCAGGCCCGCGGCGCCGCGCGGCCGGGACTGGTTGCGGGTCGCCGCGATCCGGTTGCCTCGCGTGTCCAACGCGACGGACGTCGAGGCGTTGGCCTGCGAGCCGGGCGTGTCGGTGCACTGGGTGAGCGACCCGTCCCGCCTGGCGGACGTCGACCTGGTCGTGATTCCGGGTAGCAAGTCGACGGTGTCCGACCTCGCGTGGTTGCGGGCGTCGGGACTCGCGGATGCGCTGTCTGCGCGCGCGACAGCGGGACTTCCCATCCTGGGGATCTGCGGCGGGTACCAGATGTTGGGTCGCCGCATCGTGGACGAGGTCGAGTCCGGCTCCGGTGCCGTCGACGGACTCGGCCTGCTGGACATGGACATCGAGTTCGTCGCCGACAAGATACTCGCTCAGTCCGAGGGTACGGCCGAGGGAATTGCGGTGTCCGGCTATGAGATCCACCACGGACGCGTGACCCGCACCGGCGACCTGCCGCTCCTGCGCCACATCGATGGCACACCGGAGGGCAGCGTGCGGGGTTCCGTCTCCGGCACGCACTGGCACGGACTTCTCGAGTCGGACGCCTACCGGCGCGTGCTTCTCGGCCGGGTCGCCGCGGCCACGGGTCGGCAGTTCACCGTGTCGCCCGACACCTCGGTCGCTGCCGAGCGGGACGCCCAACTCGACCTGCTGGCCGACCTCGTCGAGCAGCATCTGGCCGTCGACGAGGTCATGGCGCTGATCGACCGGGGCACGCCGCAGGGACTCCCGGTCGTGACGAGCGCCTTCCGGTAGCCCCAGCCGCGGATCACGTTGTGGCGCGCCGCAATCCGACCCACGTTCCGGCCAGGGCGGCCACCGCGAACACGAGCGGCAACACGACCATGGTCACCATCCTCGGGGTGTCGACGAACCACGACCCGATCTCCGGCCACCAGTTCGCCCACGTGACGAGGATGGCAGCGACACCCAGGCCACCGAACGCGGTGACACCTGCGGCGAGCAGTCCCGTGGTGCGCCACCGCTGGTAGATCGCCCCTGCGAGCATCGCGATGCCCGTCGTCAGCAGCAGGATCGCGAAGAGTGACAGGAGTTCGACGGCGAGGCTGTCGGTGAAGTAGCGGGCCAGGCCGAACATCCGCATGTGCACGCCCCAGCCGCCGGTCGCGGATTCGACGACGGCCAGGATCTGAAGCGCGACGGCGAAGACGGCGGACTGGGCGAGTGCCATGACGAGTGTGGCCCGGTAGAACTCGCGGCGGGTGACGCTGAGTCCGAGCGCGAACGGGAAGCTCTGGTTCATCGCCTGGAGATAGAAGGCGACGACGAATCCGAGGAGGGCCGTCACCGCGCCGGTGAAGCCTTCGCCCTCCTCGTTCTGGACGAGGAAGTAGATGGTCCAGCAGATCGCGAACGAGACGGCGAGGATGCCGACGGGCCACGCGACCAGCAGGGGCCATGCGACGGTGTGCAGGCGCAGTACCGCGCCCACACGGGACGGGGGAGCGTTGCGCACGGGTGCGAGGGGAGCGGTAGCGGTGGTCATGACGTCGGCTCCGTGTGGGTCGATACCGAGTGTGTCGGTACGGCGGTGGTCGTGCGGATGACGAACTCCTGCAGCGACGCCGGTTCGATGGTGCCGCCGGCGTCGATCAGGCGGGCCCGGTCGAGGTCGTCGGCGCCGGCGGTGTGGACCGTCGCGCGGGTGTGGGAGCCGAGGGATTCCCTGTGCAGAACAGTGCCTTTCGCGGCGAATGCGTCGACGGCTGCCGTCGGCCCCGTGACGATCACCGCGCGCTGGCGCAGTGCGTCGGCGTCGTCGTCGACGACGATTCGTCCGCGATCGACGACCAGGACGTGCTCGAGCAGGTTCGCCACCTCGTCGATGAGGTGTGTGGACAGCACCACGGTCCGGGGGTGCTCCGCGTAGTCGGCGAGGAGACGGTCGTAGAAGAGGTGGCGCGCGACGGCGTCCAGTCCCAGATAGGGCTCGTCGAACAGTGTCAACGGCGCCCGTGACGCCAGCCCGATCGTCACGCCGAGCGCCGAACGCATGCCGCGGGAGAGCTTCTTGACCTTGCGGCGACGCGGCAGCTGGAAGTCGTCGAGGAGTTGGTCGGCGAAGTCCGGATCCCAGCGTTCCATCAGGTGCCCGGCGGCGGTGACGACATGACCCACGCACAGGTCGTCCGGGTAGGTCTGGCTCTCCTTCACGAAGCAGACGGACCGCAGGACGCCCGCGTTCTCGAAGGGCGTGGATCCGAACACCGTTGCCTCACCGGAGGTCTGGATCGCCTGCCCGGTGAGGATGGACATGATCGTGGTCTTGCCTGCGCCGTTGCCGCCGAGGAGACCGTAGATCTTGTCGCGGCTGACGTCGAAGGAGACGTCGGTGAGTGCGTCGAGGTCTGCGTATCGTTTGCCGATTCCGCGCATCGACGCGACCACATCGGTGTCGTCGTGCGCGTCACGCGTCGGGGACGAGATCCGTGCGAGGCCGCTGGTCACCGGGCCACCTCCCTGTTCTCGACTCGCGAGGTGTCGAGCATGGACCTGAGCTCGTCGTGTGGAATGCCGAGACGGGCGGCTTCCGTGACGAGTGGTTCGACGTACTGGCGAGCGAATGCCTCGCGGCGCCGGGATCGGAGCGCTTCGCGCGCCCCCGCGGTGACGAACATTCCAATTCCCCGTTTCTTGTAGAGGATTCCCTCTGTGACGAGCTGGTTCAGGCCCTTGGCTGCGGTCGCAGGGTTGATCCGGTGGAACGCGGCGAGTTCGTTCGTCGACGGGACCTGCGCCTGCTCGGGCAGCGAGCCGTCGATGATCGCGCCTTCGATCTGCTCGGCGATCTGCTGGAACAGCGGCCTGCCGTCGTCGATCATCGCGACCGCCCGGCAAGGCTCACTGGTTCGTTACTCATGTAACTAACCGTAGAACCTGTTCGTGAGCTTGGCAACCCTGGCGCTTCTCGTTCCCGGACCCGACCGCGCCCCGTGTACCGTCCGGGCATGGAGTTGACGGAAGTGTCGGTCGGACAGGTGTCCTACAACGTCAGGGTCGACGGACCCGAGAGCGCACACATCGTGGTGCTGTTGCCCGGATCGGGTGAGGATGCGACCGTCTTCGATGCCGTCTGTGAGCGCCTCCACGGCTCCGACCTGCGCACCGTCGTCCCCGACACCGTCGACGGACTCGACGTCGCCGGGCTGCTCGCCCTGCTCGACGGTCTCGGCCTCACGTACGTGAACCTCGCGGGCAACCGGGAGGGCGCCGAGCTCGCCTGGCAGGCCGCCACCCGAACGTTCGGCCGTTTCAAGAGCCTCGTCGTCGCCGACACACCGCACCCCGCCGTCGCCGGAGGCGACTGCCCGGCGCTGGAGATACCCGCCACCATCGTGGTCGGCGGCGCGCTCGCCCGTGCGGACGCCGAGGCCAGCGGGCGGCGCTGCTACTCCGACTTCCGTGTCGTCGAGGTCGACGGCGTCGAGTCGGTACCGCGCGACGCGCCCGCGGCCTTCGCGACCGAGATCTCTCTGCGCACCAGTATGTGGTGACGCGGGAACACGAGTTCACCTGGTGTGGTGGCAGATTTCTGTGGCCGATCGCGAAGGGTCTTCCATTCGCGTGCGCTCACCGATTGCTCGACGGCACGAAATCAGGAGACGCGCCCTAGATGTACCCGGCCAGGACGTTGGTAGCAGGCGTGTCGGCTTGATGCGAAGAGAACCTCCGAGTGGGGTGTGGCTTGTCTAAGGCCCACATCCGCTCGGAGGTTCTCGTGTCACAC
>NZ_SCOY01000041.1:0-39810 GCF_005503035.1 Rhodococcus sp. Q | reverse complement strand
ACTCGCGGTCTGGAACGTCCACTACAACTACCATCGACCCCACACTGCCGCCGGAAACCGGCCGCCAGCGACCCGACTCCACGCCGGTGTCACCAACGTCATGGCCTCATACAGCTAGGGCACGTCTGGCCTTTCAAAGCGGCCCACGAGGGCAGCATCCGATCCACTCCGCTGTCGTTCAAGGTGGGGACCGGCCTGCTGCAAGACAACAGCGATCCAACCAAGAGCCGCCAGGGGAACAGCGAAGAGCAGCACTCTCCAGTAGGAAGCCCAGTTCGCGATCCCCGCGACTGAAAGCCCGGCGAGCACGGCGACTGCCAACCAGGAAACCCACTTTCGCATTGCCAATGCCGCCACCACGGGCGGTGTCGTGAGCACAGACCCAGATAGACCAGCGGCCGAATCCCCAGCACGCGCCTGATCGAGTCGTCGCACTGAAAGGTGGTGCGGTCATCATCGAGATACAGTTCGCCGATCTTCGAGCACGACATCGACACGTCAGCCATCGGTGAGTTGCCGACCCACACGGTAATTGCCAGCGCAGCCACGGCTGAGGCCCACCACACCGCTCGCGACATCTTCGCAGCCTAGCCTGTCACATTGCGCTGGAAAGCCCGCAAACCTTATAGCGGTGCAGGTCAACGCTTCCCTCATCGACCTGCACCGAGGTGAAAGGGTCGGTGTTCGAACGGCTCCCGGCTTGATAGCAAAGTGAGTCTTTCCCTGGCGGCCGTTGGTCGCTGGTGGCGAAGGTCGTGGCCGAGCGGGGCTGCGAGTAGTGCTCCTGCATCTTCTCGTGGTTATCGGCTTCAGTGGTCGAGCAGTCGCCAACTGCGTGAATCGTGCCTGGAACTAGTCTGGCTGTAGCGTTGCCGGATCGAAAGGAAGAAACGGAATGTTCGATGACCGTCGAGTGCCTCTCGTATTCGGAGCCTTGATCGTGGTGTGCGTGATGGGGGCTGTTCTCATCGACCGACCCGTATTCGCGATCGCCGGATGGGCCCTAGCGTTTGTGCTTGCAGTCGGCTGGATGGCGGTAGCGCTTCGGGCATGGCGTGCTGATCACCAAACCGACGTCGAGTAGCCCTTGTAGCAGGCCAAACTTAGCCAACAAGGCGATGCGCGAGAACGGTGCTGATAGGCCGTTCCCGCGCACGGTCGTAGGCCGATGCCGATAGTGCCATGAGTTTATCGGTAGCTTTGGATGGGTTGCGCACCAACAGGTTTGGATCTATCGATCGCATGTAACCGCGATCGAGTGCCTGATCCCGGGCGCCTCCGGCCAGCGGGTGAACTCGTGCGAGAAGCATTCGGTTGAGTAGATCTGGGCGCCCGCGCCCTTGATGCTCGCCGTCGCCCAGACACCGGTTTCGTTGACGCTCCAGCTGCGGTGAATTGGGCTGCGATGTATGTAGTTGTCGATCGCCTTGATCGCGGCCGTGTCGGTGATGGTGATCGGGACGATGGGATTGGCGGCCATGGCCGGCATGGCGATCCGCTCCGTGACGGCGGACGTCGAGGCACTCGTACTCGGGGGTGTCGTCCGTCGATCCGCACGCGGCGACGACGGGGGCGGCAAGGGCCACCAGTGCGACGGCGAGTCGGCGGTACCTGGGACGGACTGTCATCCACCAATCCTCCCGCATGGGCCTCGATCGCCACGCAATTCCCTTTATCCTGGCGATTCATGCAGGAGGTGACGTTGTCCCGCATGACGATCGGGCCCTGGCCCGTATGCTCCATCCTCTCGGCCCGTCGTCGGTCGGTACTGCTACTGCACACCCAGCCATCCGGCTGCTGTGCGATAGTTTCGCCATCCATCCTCGATAGGAGATGCGTTGACCGGCAGCAACCCTGAGCAACCGCGGTCAGATAGTGAGCTACCGCCTGCCGGTTGGTACCGCGATGCCGCCACCCAGACGATCCGTTGGTGGGACGGCGAGGAGTGGGACACGCAGGACAACCCTGATGTGTCTGGAACACTTCCTCCGCAATCGCTACCACCGCGGGATCAGCAGTCGGTCGGGCGCCTGCAGCAGCCATCCGCGTTCTGGGATTTCGTCCTGCGATGGAGACGGATCATCATCGCAGCAGTCGCCCTGCTGCCCGTGATTGTCGTAGTTGCGGGCTTCGCCGCGAACTCGCGTGACGAGGCGTCATATCAGGAGGGCTGGGACGACGGGGTGCGTTATGGAGAGACGGCCAGAGCGCTGATAAGTGCTGGAGGCGGCGGCTTGACGACTGCTCAAGTCGACTCCAATTGCTTGACCATTGCTCTTGCGGCCGAGGGTGACTACGACATCGACGACTACCAGCAGGGGTGCCTTGACGGTGCCTACTCGGTGCTTGAATAGCTTGCTGAACTGCAGGTAGTTGGGGTGCCGGTGGCGTTGGCCCCATGCAGTTCGTCTGATCTCGTCTCCAGCTCGACATCTCGCGGCGGTGGATGCTGGGCGCGCTTCGCTCGGGCCGGTTCGTCAGCTTCCGGAGGGCGGATAAAAGCTCCAAGGATCTCCACCGAGGCCCATCCATACCGAGTACGCAACACCCCAGACGAAACTCACGACCGGCTGCAACTCCGGCGCTACCTCGGGAGCGGATGGCATCTGTGGTCTGGTGTACATGTCTCCCTTTCCTTTGCCTAGGACATCGTGGCTGCCGACGGGGTGTTACTCGGCCCCTGGTTGTTCTGTGCACACCTGTGCGCCGCCAGAATCGAACACTTCGCCAGCCGCGCCGGATGGGTGCTACGCGGGACCATCACCGGTGCCTGCTGCTCACAGGTCGAACAGTGGATCGACTGTCCTGCGAACAGACGACCCAACGGGAGAGCGGAGTCGAGAAGGCCTACGCATCCCTGCGTGTGCAGGTCGACACCGCCGACCATCAGTGTTTGGAGCGGGCGTCCTGCCAGATGGCGTGATCGACCTCCCACGCAGTGATGCGCCGGTCTATGCCGACACTCAGCTCGCGGGCGATGTCACGCAACAGCAGACGCGCCGAATCCGGTGTTGTTTCGGCGCCGTGGCGCGCGAGCCACCGAAGCACCATCCGGTCGGGTTTGACGGTGTCCTGGTCCCCGATCAGCATCCACAAGTAGCCGCGGCGCACGCCCGAGGCGCCCTCGCCCGGGACCTGTCGCAACGCCGATTCGACTGCGTTCAAGCGACTGTCGTCGATCAGTAGCTTTCGGGCCTCGTCGAGGGTGCTCACCTGGTTTTCGTGCAGTACTGCGGCGTACCGCAAGACTGCGTCGGCTTTGCGGATGCCGCCACGGGTTGAGGTGTTCTGCCGATTCTTCGCGACAGCGAGGAGCTCGTCGGACGACGGGTAACGGTCGAGGAATGCGTCGAGAGGGACCGGATCCGCGGACTCCGGCACCGACATCGGCACCGATGGCGATGCGACACCGAAGTCCGCTGCGACCCGCCCAACGACTGGCACGACGTGGCGGTCGTAGTGCGCACCGATACTGAATACCGCGTCGAGCACACAGAAGCTCACGCTCACCCATCGCCGCTGCCTCGGCTGCGGGTCGAGCTCCCGCACCGCAGCCACCAGCCTCTGCAGGTCCTCGTCTCTGTGCATGCGCCGCACCATAACCGACCGAACCGACACCACGGCTCGCCCGGGTCAGGCGCTGGTGCCGTAGGCCGCGCGGGCAGCGGTGATGAGGTCGAGGACGGGCCGGAGGGGGAGTGAGCGAACGATCAGTGGAGGCCGCCCGGCTCCGGGTGGCACGCTCAAATCCGAGCGGTCAGCGGTTCCAACTGGCCTTGTACTCGGGACAGTAGATGTCGATGCCTAGTCCGACCAGCGTGACCGCGTCATCCTCGGACATCCCGGTCCGGACGGCGATCTTCTGCACGATGGAGTAGACCTCGATGGGGTCGACATTCGCCGGATCGTTGGTGGATTCCGCGAGGTCGGTGCACGTGTTCTGGCTCTGTTGGCGAGCGAAGTCGGTGTCGACGTCGAGGTTCTCTGTACTGACGCGCTGGTTGAACTCGGCGTCGCGGTCGGAAGATGCGTCGTCGTCTCCGCCGCAGGCGACAGCCAAGATGGCCATCGTGGTGAGTGCTCCCGTAGCGATTACGCGGGTGAGCCGTGTAGTTCTGCGAGCGTCCATGGTAGGTCTCCACTATTCGACGGTCATACCCTGTTGATCGCTCGCCGACGGTGTTCTGTGTCAACGCTGTGTCGGAGGTGCGTCGGTGCGTCAGGCCTCATGGACGCTCGAGCCGACGTGGCTGTCTGATTCCTCTACCTCGGGTTGGGTGTGGGTGGGGCTGCGGTTCGGGCCGCGAGGAGCGCGGCCAGTGGTGGTTCCGATCGCGAGGACCGCGCGAAGTGTGACTGGATGGTGGATGCGAGTGCGGGCATGGTGCTGAACCGTCACCGTGACGCCTGCGAGTCTGCGGTGGGTATGGGGGACGACGCAGGGGAGTGCGCAGTGGCGATGTCGGGCGCCAATTCGGTTCAGGCAGCGGCTACTTGGTCTGCACGTTCTCCCCGCATTGCGTGGTAGCCCGGTGGAAAGGCCGAGGTACAGGCCCGAGGCGGTGGGCAGCATGGACAGGTCGTCGAGTGCGTGACTGGTGGCGCCGAGTCGATGAACCAGATGACTCCAAGGCTGTTCAGTGGTCGTGATGCAGTTCGTCGTGCAGTTTCTCCTGTTCACTGACCTGTTCGTCCTCGACGTCGATCAGTTCGTTGTGCGCGCGGGCTGACGAGTGGATGAGTTCGTCGAGCTTGACCAGGATGGCGTGCGATTCTCGGTTGGTGGTGTGCTGGACGACGAACAGCATGAACACGCTGACGAAGACGCCAGCGGTGTGGACGGCGTACGCCCACCCAGTCGAGAAGTCGCCGAGAGCGCCGACGACCACAAGCGCCGCGATCACGGCCGCAGCCGCCGCGGGTGCCCAGGCAGAGCCGGACCAGCGAGCGACCGCTTCGGTGGCGGCAGCCAGGCGTGACTCTGCCCTTCGAGCGGACATGTAAGCCGCGTGCCCACAGCCGTCACCCACGAAACGTCAGTGACCATGCCTCCTGTGTCCTCCAAGAACCTTGACAGTCGTGACTGTGCAGGACCGATGTCGAGGACCAGAGCCGGATAGCATCGATTCCGGTCGGTGGCCGCCGACCGGAACAGGGGGGCACCGCGGTGCGATGGTTGCTGTCGATCCTGTTAGTGGCCGGTTT
The DNA here is from genome assembly GCF_005503035.1 of Rhodococcus sp. Q. Taxonomy (NCBI): domain Bacteria; kingdom Bacillati; phylum Actinomycetota; class Actinomycetes; order Mycobacteriales; family Nocardiaceae; genus Rhodococcus; species Rhodococcus sp. Q. The sequence continues at coordinate 34,605 of NZ_SCOY01000041.1, read as the reverse complement.
GGCCGGGGCCTTGCCGTTGTCCAGTCCCGGCGTGGCCTACGCCTGCTCGTGCCGATATGAGCCAGATGGTCCCAACCTCGTCGAGCATGTGTCGATCGGCGCGTCGGTGTTCACCGGGACGGTCACCGCGGAACGCATCGAGGACCGAACCAGGTTCTACGACTTCGCGGTCCGAGAGGTGTTCAAGGGAGACGTCGCCGCGACGACGGTGGTGTCGTCGAGTGTGGACAGCGCTTCCTGCGGGCGTAGCTTCGACGTCGGTGTGGAATACCTCGTCTTCACCTCCACATACGCCACCGCCGGCGCACGGTGGGCGGCCGACAGCTGCGCGGCCACGACCGAATCAGCCAACCAGCGCACGCGCGACGCTGTGCTGACCGTGTACGGCGCACCGCGGGCACCCGACCCACGAACAGATGCTGGCGGCGCCTACGACACCGCAGCTGATGATCAGGGCGTCGGCAATTCCGGCCATGCCTTGCTGTGGTTCGGTCTTGCCGTCGCCAGCGCGATCGCGCTCACAGCGGCACTTCGGCGCTGGCGCACGCGATCATCGAAGTCTGCCAACTAGGTGACCATCGGCCAACTACGTAGACCAGTCACAGCGACGAGCGAGCGAGCAGCAGCAGCAGCTGCTGTAGTCTCCGCGGCGATCCACCTGTGCGCCAACAGAATCGAACACTACGCCGGCCGGGCGGATGGATGGACGCTGCCGTGGATGCGGGCGGCGAGGCATGGTATCGAATCGTCACTGTGACGATTGCGGGTGTGCGGTCTGCGCGAAAACGCCTGAGTAAGTTGGGCACGAATGTTGCGCTGATGATGGAGGTTGTCGCGGACGGGCTGTTATGGGAAGAGGTGTCGGCGCTGCCGGTCGGGACGGTCGTGGTCGCTTCGCCGAGCGATCCGAGCAAGGCGATCGAGATCGCGCTGCGGAGAGACGATTTCGTTGCGGATCAGCAGTGGCTTCTGGCTGGTAGTGAGGCGTGGCACGACACTCAGGATCTGTTCGAGGGTGCACACGCTATTGCGGCCCTCGGCGCCGTGGGCTGAGACGGTGAACGGCCGACCCGGCCGACGACCGACCGACCGAAGTCTGTATTCACATGTGCTCCAAGGTATTTCGCAGATAACTGTGTTTATCTTTGAAATTTCAACTTGCTGCTACGCACTCCCTCGGCGTCGTTGTGAACGGTCACCGTAGTTGGCAATTTGTCAGGTAGTTGGCACAGCATCCTGGCGTGGGCGATCGGCGGGATCGGGCCACTCAGATCGAGCAGCTGACATTCCCGACGTCGCCGGTCGGCCGATTATCTGAGCCGGCGGGATATCGGAATGGTGGGCCCATCGCAGTGCCTCCGGCACAATCGGTGCGGTGACTAACTGGAAACAGGCCCGAGTGGAATCGGCCCTGCGTGGACAGAACCCGACCGTCCTCACTCGGCTACCCGAGGCGTTCGCTGCGATCGGCGACGTCCAATGGCTGCCCGGCTACTGTGTCCTGCTGACCGACGACCCCATCATCACCCAGCTCAGCGACCTCCCACGGCCGCGACGCCTCGCCTACCTCGAGAGCATCGACCGACTAGCCAGCGCCGTCGAACACGCATGCAGACAGGCCGACAGCCAGTTTCGTCGAGTAAACATCGAGATCCTCGGCAACACAGACGCCTTCCTCCACACTCACATCTGGCCCCGATACGAATGGGAACCCGAGCAACACCGACGCATGCCCGTGTGGCTGTACCCCTCCGACCGCTGGACAGATCCCTCCCATGCCCTCACCCCGGCACACGACTCCCTCCGTGCAGCAATCACCAACGAGCTCCACGCATAACACGGCCCAGATCGAGCAACGCGCGAACAATTGCCAACTTCGATGACAACGATCGCGGCCGGTCGTGGTCGGAATAGTTGTCATACCGCAGGTCGTAGCCTCGGTAGTTGCCAACTGTGTTGGCAATTCACAGTCGTTGTTCTTCCTGTGAACGGTCACCGTAGTTGGCAGGTTGTCAGGTAGTTGGCACAGCGCACGGCGGAACAGTTCGGTGTTCCCCAGACAGACCGTAGTTTGATCGATCAGGTCGTCACTCGGGCGATTCGGAACTGGGTCCACCTCGGATCCGGTACACGCGCACCGCCATGTCGCAGGCGCCGACCGCAAACACAGCAGCGCCGAGAAAGGCGAACAACGAAAGGAAGCCCCCGCGCCCGAGCCAGCCGGTGACTCCTAGCAACGCAGCAGACATAGCGAAGGACACGATCGTGGGAATCCGGCTCGACTGCATGGCCGAACCGTAACTTGCCTACCGAAGCAGGTGGGTCGGACAGCGTCCAAGAACCGGCCAGGTCTCGGAATCTCGGAGGAAAAGTCGGATCGGGTCAACACCGGAGCGACTACGCCGCCGCGTTGCCTTTGATCGCCGCGTAGATCACGGCGAATCACGCGGCGGAACCGGTGTGTGACCGCACCGAGTGAGCACCTGCGGTCCGATGTGCTCGGTGACTAACCTCGTTGAGTCTCGTCACCGGTTTGCCCGGATACCCAGTGCGCCTCCAGCGCGTCGACGAGCTCGTGCGCCCGCTCGTCCGGGAAGAACAGCCTCGCACCGGGAACCTCGACGACGCCGCTGGCGCCGGGAATCAGGTCAACGAGCCAGTCAGCCCAGTGGCGGCGGAAGAAGATGTCGCCGGTGCCCCACACGATGGCGGTGGGTACCTTGCACGCGCTGAGGCCAGGCCGGATCGGGGCGAGGAGCTCGGGCGTCATCGACGACAACAAGGCCGTCATGAAGCGAACGCCCTCGCGGCTGCCCAGGGTCGGTGTCAGGTAGTCGGTGATGACGTCGTCGGGGACAGCGGAGACATCCTGGTAGCCGGTGCGGTAGATCTGCTTGCCGAGCTTGGGCCGCTTGGCCAAGGGGGCGGCCGCGCGCAGCAGGCCAGCCCTGGCAGCCCAGACGGCGGGCCGGAACGCCGGTGGAGGGAAGTTGCCCTCGGTATCGCAGTTGGTGAGCGCGAACGACGTGAACAGCTGCGGGTCTCGGGTCAGCACGACCTGAGCGACGGCGCCACCGGTGTCGTTGCCCACGAGGTGGATGTCGTGCAGGTCCAGCTCACGGATGACAGTGTCAACGGCGTCGGCGAGCCCCCACACCGACGGCTCCCCCAGTGGGGGTGTGTGTCCGTGGCCCGGGAGGTCGACGCTGATGCAGCGCCGGCGGTGGGACAACAGCTGCACACAATTGCGCCAGAGCCTTCCGTTGGTGAAAACCCCGTGCACGAACAACGTGACCGGACCTTCCCCCACGTCGGTGAAGCTGACGCCGCCCACTGTCCGGCGGTAGGCCGCGAACTCGTCGGTCACGAACCGCTCCTCGTCTGTCGGTCAATTCGGTCAAGTCCCCTAGTTGGCAGACTTCGATGATCGCGTGCGCCAGCGCAGAAGTGCCGCTGTGAGCGCGACCGGGGCTGCGACACGGCAAGACCCAACCACAAGCAAGGCATGGCCGGAATCACCGGCGCCCTGATCAGCTGCAGTGTCGTAGGCGCCGCCAGCATCTGGTCGTGGGTCGGGTGCCCGCGGTGCACCCTACTAGCTGTGGAGACGGAGGTGCGCGCGCAGGAGAGCGCTATACGGGGCTCGCTCCTCCGTGCTGACGTACGCAGCCTCATCATGCCGGGTGTACAGCTGGTCGTTCGGATAGCGGGGAAACACGTGGACATGGTGATGCCAGACGTCTTGATTGCCCGCTGGTTCGTTGTGTTGGCGAGTCGAGATTCCGGAGCACCCATAGGTTTCGCGCATTGCGACCGCAATGGCGCGGGTCAGATCAAAAACAGCATGGCCGACGACAGAAGGCAGCGCATACAGGTTCTCGAAGTGCTCGACCGGGGCGACAATGACGTGGCCGCGGTTGTTTGGCCACCATTTCGGCGAGACTCGCGCGAACGCGTGCAATGTCGTCGCCACGAGGTCGGTCGACGCATTCAGACTGTCGTAGCTGCCGCCAGCAAAGCGACAGAAAGGGCAGTCGTAGCTCTCGGGCGCATGGTTCCACTCATCGGCCTTCACGAACCTGATTCTCGTCGACTCGTCGAGAGTTCCTGTCCTCTTCGTGGGCGCCTCCCGGGCTGGATGGCTTACGCGTCGGCCGCGTCGGCGCCGGGTGACCCGGGGTGTAGGTTCATTCCACTCAAATCGAAAGGCGCGCATTGTGGCGGATCGACGTGACCTGGACGTTGCCATCGAAACTGGGTTGACCCAACAGGCAATCGTTGACTGCGAGAACTCGAGTTCTCTCCTTGATCGCGTCATCCACTGTCACCGAGGTCGGGGCGGTCGCACCATCGTCGGAATCTCGGGGATCGAGGCCTCCGGAAAATCGACGATCACCGACGAGCTGGCGAATCGGCTCTCGACTCTCGGGCACGACGTGTTGGTCATCCGTGGCGACGAGTTCTCGACTACGAAAGCGGTCCGAAACAACAACCCAGATACGGTGCGCGGCTACCTCGACGATGCCTATGACTATTCGCACCTCAGCCTTCGCGTGCTTGAGCCGCTACGGTCAGCGGCCGTCACTGAAATTTCCTACGTCTCGACCGATCCGGAGACGGACGACGCGGTCGAGTCCCGTGCCCGAGTATCTGAACGGGCCCTCGTGATCGTGGAGGGAGTACTGCTTTTCCGAGGTCCTCTGTTCGATCAGTTCGATCTGCGTATCTGGGTGGACGTGAGTTTCGACGAATCTCTGCGGCGTGCGGTGATGCGGCCGCGAGATCTGCACTATTACGGAAATGCCGAGTCGATCGTGTCGCGGTACGAGTCCCGTTTTCATCCGGCGCAGAAGATCCATGCGCGTGAGGACCGACCACAACTGACAAGCCACGTGATCGTGCGGAGTCGCTGAAGTACGGAATGCGTGAAGGCGGATCAGGACTGAGCGCGAGTCGAAGGCGTCGACGACAGTGCCTCAGATTTGGTCGTCTCTGTGACGTCTGATTGTGGTTCCGCCGTCACCTCCCGTGGGCGTCGGGCCTGGCGACGTCGGTGATCGCTCGTTCGAGTGGCGGGCAGATCAGCAGTGCGCACAGGTATCCACCAGCGGCGATCAGGCAGGGTGCGAGCACCGTCGCGAGGTCGATCCATGCCGCCGCCGGGAGGGTGAGCAGTAGCGTGGAGAACCCGACACAGACGGCGAACATCTGCCGCCACTGCCAGGGCCTCGGCGCCGTCGCCCGCGCGAGTCTGATCGCGACCCGGGCGCCGGCGAGCGCGCACACCCCGAACAGCAGCCCGGCCACAGCAGCGATCGGCAGCGCCCACAAGAACACACTCGGAAGGCCGGCAACGAACCACAGAGCGGTCACCAGGGCCACCCCGATCGGGGTGGTGACCAGTTGGCCCTGCCAGGTCATCGGTGCACGGGTGTCAGCAGGTCAGGACGGCTGTTGCGGGGCGAGTCGGACACGGTTTCACTGTCTCACAACAGCGCCACGAGTTCTTCTGACTACAGATCTATTGCACCACTACATGGTTCATGGGTCGATAACGCGTATCGACGCCCTCGCCCTTTGCAGGCGAGGGCGTTGCGCCATGCGCCATCTCGGGCGCTACTCGCAAGCGACACCATCGCCGTCGCGGTCCAGCTTGCGGCTGTATCCGGGGTCCCCCGTGTACAGCGGGGCCGCACCAGCAGCGCGAACGTCGGCGCAGCTGCCGTACGAGGCGTACCCGCGAGATGCGGGCGGCGCGGCCGGAGCCGGCGCCACTGCGGCAGGGGCCTGTTCGGGTTCAGGTACGGAAGCGACGAACGGTACCGGTGCGGGCGCAGGCGGCACGTACACAGTGGTTGTTACAGGCGGCGGCGTGTACACCGGCGTCACGACGGGCGGCGGCGCAGAGGGCTGAGTCGTCGTCGGCTTCGCGGTTGTTGTTGTCGGCTTCGCAGTGGTGGTGGTCGCCCGCGTTGTCGTTGTAGTGCTCGACGGAGCAGGAGCGGAATCAGCGTCCCCGCCGCATCCTGCGACCAAGAGTGCGAGAACCGAACTGCCCGCGGCGACTACTAGTCGAACTCGTCCCACGCGCGCCATGTCGATCCCCCTCATAGCTGCGACCATCGCGAGCTTACGAGAGTTCTACCAGCCCGAATCCACTGTCAGTCGAATGGAGTACACCGATAGGTCGCGACCACGCCTACCCGTTGACAGCCGCGGTGGAGCGGAAATGGGCCGTGTCACTCAGTGCCAGACGGCCGGGGTCACCGTGGCAGCGGCCACTGCTCGCGGAGCTCGTCGAGAACCTGCAGGCGTTCGCTCTCGCTCAGCAGCACCCCGAGCGGAGACAGGTTGCGCATCTCGTCGCCGGTCTCGCCTTCGAGCACGGCAACAGCGCGGGCGGCGTCAATGTCGTTGCCCTCGACGATCTCCTCCCACCGATCGAGCATGTCGGTGAGGTACGGGGCGCGGGAGACGTGGGCGCGGGTCACCCGCAGGCGCTCGCGGACCTGGTCGGTGTCGATCCGCAGACCCTCCCGGTCAATCTTCGCCAGCACCGCGGCCTGCATCAGCTTCTGCCGAACCACCTTCGGAGTCACGATCACCGGGAACCTCCCCTTCCAGCTTGGACCATGACGGCAGGGCCGTCGCCTCATCCCCGCACTCGAACTCGCCGTCGACGGCGTACTCACGTGATGTCGGCAACGGCCCTCATGACATCGCCGCCGCCGATACCAGCCGGCACATAACCCCGGAATGATCGCTGAGCTTGAGGTCAGCGGCGTATCCGGGCCAGGTCCGCAGCCCGGTGCACGTCAGGTCGGAGGCGACGTGATCGATCAGCGGACCGTGCTCGACGTCGCCGGCAGTGTGAATCGTCCACCGGCCCATCACCTCAGCCAGCCGCTCGGCGACCCTCACGGGTTGTCGGCCCCGCGGGACACGCTGGTTGAAGTCGCCGGCGACCACCGTCGGTACCGCCGGGTCGAACCGTGCGGCGAGCACCTCGAGCTGGTCGAGGCAGTCGAGGTGCTCGGACCACGCCGTGGCGTCACGGCGTCCGGTACTCACGTGGGCACGGTCCCACGGGATGCAGACGGCGAGGATCCGGACCGGACCTCCCGGCGCGGCGGTCAGCGCGGTCACCACCCGCCCAGCTCCCCCGCCGGTGGTGAGCCGATCGACGTCGCTGAGCGGCCAGCGGGAGCGGAGCAGGACCTTGCGGCGGTCCCGCTGCTGGCCGTAACCCCAGTCGTCGCCGGCGTCGACGACGTACCCACCGTCCGGCAGCAGTCCCCGGCGACCTTCGGTGACCACGAGGATGTCCGCGGTCGTGTCGGCCAGCCGCGCACGGACCAGCGGGCCTCGCCTACCCGCGGAGGGCGCCCATCCGGTGTTCCAGGTCGCGACGGTGATCTCGGTACTGTTCACGACCGGCACCGTACGGCCACCCTCCCCTTGGGTCATCTGTTCGTAGGACGGTCGATCCGCTGTCAGACCTGTACTGATTGGATGACCGCCGTGATTCGGGGATTCGTGAGGTTGGGAGGAGTTGGCGACGTGCAGGGTAGTTCGCGATGACTGCTGGCCGCGTTCGGTTGGCCGGGGTCTGCGGCGTCCTTGCGACTGCGGGGATCGGTGCCGCGGCGTGGTGGATGTTGCACGGCCAGCCAGAGGGCACCGAAACGCCGGAGCCTGTTCCTGTCACGAGTCCGGCCACCGAGGTAGCCGAGGTGACCGCCGCACTCGAATCACTTCCTTCTAACCCTGAGGCGCTGCTGTCAGCCGGTACGCGATCTGACCTCCAATCCACCCCCGATTCCGCGTTTCCCGAGGGAACCACGATCGAGGTTGACGAGGCGTCCTGGAGGCCCGATCAGATCGGTGGAGGACTGATCGAAGTCTCAGTCACCAGGCCAGGTTTGGGGGCCGTGAACTACTTGGCCGTGATGGCAAAGGAAGGTGAGCAGTGGCGAGTGCTGACGACCTTCTCAACCGAGTAGCGATTCATCGCCTGCGGACAGCAGCACGACGCCGTCATGCCATCGCGGCGATCCTCTGCGTCATCCTTGCCAGCAGCTTCGTGGCAGTTGTCGGACCAGCCTCAGCAGCCGAAGACGCTGGCAGTCCTTCCAGTTGGAACTGCGGCACCGCCGACTTCATACCGGAGGCTTCCACGGACAAACTCAACGGTCACCCGGTGAAGATGCGCCCCGATGCCAGAGGCAAGTGGGTACCGGTGCTGTTCGTCCACGGATTCAGTTCGTCGATTCAGAGTGCGTTCTCCAGGAAGATCGACCTCACGTCCAATCGTGAAGGCCAGGCAGCGGGAGATCGTTCCCTGATCGGTCAGCTTCAAACGATTGCAGGTGCAGCGACTTTCGGCTTCGATTACCACGACACCTCGGCACGCTGGGTCGATGACGAAGCCAACGGGCCCGCGCTTGGTGCCGCGATCGACTGCCTCTATGACAGGTCCGGCGGCGAGAAGGTCATCGTGGTCGCGCATTCCATGGGAGGCCTCATGACTCGCTACGCCTTCGGTGCGGATCGTGGCCGCGCTGACCGAGTCAGTTCGGTGATCACTTTCGGGACGCCGAACACGGGATCGGATTTTGCCCGAAACGCGGACATCGCGACGGTGCCGATTCGACTCTTCATCGGTTGGTGCGGGTATCAGGCCACCCAGTCGCTTGAGAATGCCGGTGCGTGTAACAGCACAATTGGAGCTTTCACCAGCGAGGCGGGACTTGCTCTGCGAACCGGTTCGCCAGAGATGAAGGTCCTCGCTCCGTGGCCGCGATCAGTCCCGGTCACAGCGTTGGCCGGCGACATCCAACTCGACCTTGACCAACGTTCGTGGTTCGGTGTCCCGGTCAGCACCGCAAGCATCCCCTTCGGTGACGTCCCTGTCGACCTGGACTCGGCAACCTCGGGTGCAACCAGGTCGTTCAGCCGACAGTGCCGATACCAGGGCAACGTCTTCGTGTCAGCACACGACGAGCTGCTTTACCGAATCGGTGTCACGGATGGGAACGAAACCGGACAACTTGGCGACATTCTCAGTGGGCCCTGCTTCCACGACAACCTCATGCGGAACCTCGAGCTCACCAACGAAGCGTCCTTCGTCGTGGCGGACGACATCGCCTCACGCGCGACAGTCGAGGAAGCGGGAGCCGACAGCACGATGTCGGTGACGGCGGTGACGCCCTCGGCTCCGCCTGGCCTGGAACGAGGAATCGTCGATCGTGTCGCGTTGCAAACGTGGGCCTACGATCGCGTCGCTGACAACACCTACGTCGTAGACAATGCGGGCAGGAAGAACGTCTACGTACATGTGAACTCGTTCGCCGGCGACGAGGAGGTCCGGGGAACAGGAACGGGCTGTAGCACCACAATCACGGTGAATGGACCAGCTCTTGCTTACAGCAAGAGCGTCGGGAGTTGTTTCGTAGGCAATCCCGGAATCATGTTTGTGGCACCTTCGGTTGGCCAGTACGTGGTCACTGCTGCTGTCACGCAAGAAGGCCGCGCTGCAGTCACCTCCGAAGTGGTGGTGAATCTCGTTTCATAGGCTCCACGGGCGATGCTGATGCCGCTGGTCGCTGCGGGCCTGTCGAACGGAGGTCTGCTCAGAGTTCCTCAAGGAGGACGTGCCCGTCCTGCAACGCCCGCGCCAGGAGCTTCGCCTTCGTGTTCGCGGACCGACCGGCATCGTTGTACTTCTCGCGGATGCGACAGATGTGAGTGTTGACGGTTGACGATGTGATGTAGAGGCGGCGTGCGACCGCATCCTTGGAACCACTGACTACCCACGCCCTGAGAACTTCGATCTCCCTCGGGCTCAACGACGGCTGGGCATTCATTGCCTTGCGTTCTGGGACGATCGACTGCATCAGCACAAGAACCTCCGGAGGTTGGGACCACTACGAATCCCGACGCTAGATTCGCTGGAACCGCGTCGGAAGCCGCAACTTTCCCTGCCCGGTAACCGGGTGCCCCCCGACCGGGGGTCACGCTTCGGATGGCAAACGAGTCTCCATGCTGCTGACACCGTCGACACCGAAGTCGACACGGCGGGTGCCCGCGTCGTCACCGGTCAGGATCGAGGCAAGAACATCGCGGCCCTGCGGAAGAATCCGCACTCGCACCGTCCCCTCCGATGCCTGCAGCAACGCCTCGACCACCGCCTGCTCGATCGCTTGCCGCACTGACGGGGGTGACTCGTCCATGCCGTGGTCGTCGATCAGCAACACCTCGACGCCCCGCTCGCGGGCCGCCCGTGCCGCGTCGGAGATCGCCGCACCCGCGAGGGCGGGAGCCCGCAGCCGATCCCGCAGATGCGCCTCGAGCAGCTCGCACGACACCCGCGTTTGGTTTGCCAAGTGGTCCGTCGCCACGATCTCCTCGAGGAGCGGTGTCGCACGCTGGGTCAGATACTGCAGTTCGGCGTCCCGTTCCTGCTGTGCCGCCTGCTCTGCTGCCGCGACGGCCGCCACCTGCGTGGCCCGATCACGAAGTGCCAGCAGTGCTGCGCTGTTGGGGCGCAGCGTGAATGACAACAGCGTCGCCATCGCCAGCGGCCCTGCATCCCCGACGACGTACACCGCGCCCGTCATGGCGCCCTGCCCGGTAGCCGCTGCCCACACTCCGTAGATCGCGATCATCGCCGCCAGGCCAGCCCACGCCGCCGGCCACCGACCACGGACTCCGAGGAAACACAGAATCGTCGTCCCCGCACCATGCGTCCACGCCTGCAATGGAGACAGGAACGGCGCCGGGAGTACCCACAACGACAATATGCAGGCCACCGGCCCCACCAATGTCAACGCGACCGTTCCCGGCCAGGGAAGCGGATCGCCCGGCAGCGTGATCAACGCGATCGTTCCCATTGCGAGCAAGGCCGTTCCCAGTAGCATCGGCCAGAATGCCGATGCCCCCTCCCTGGTCTGGACCGTCACTACCACGATCGCGGCGATGTACACCGCCACAATGAGTTTCGCCCATCCTGTGTGCATGCCCAGGACATCGCGGATGTCCCGCGGCGTGCTCGCCGATGTCACGACACCGCCACCCAGCGCAGCGTGACGACCGTCCCCGAACCCGGCACCGACACCACCGATGCCGCACCGCCAGACAGATGCGCCATCCGCTGCCGGATACTCACCGCGACACCGAACCGATCCGGAGGAACCGACCGCGGATCGAACCCGCAACCGTCGTCGCGGACCGTCACCTCGATCCCTCCGTCCCCCAGATCCACCGACACCGAACACTGCGCACCCTCACCGGCATGCCGACCGCTGTTGCGGACCGCCTCCGCGCACGCCGCCGCCAGCGTTACCACCGCATCCGTCGGGTACCGTGCCTCGTTGCCGGGCCTCTCCCCCACGATCGTGATCCGCTGATGGGGATCGACCTGCGCGACAGCACTCCGAATCCCGGCCACCACTTCCGATTCCCCCACCACATCGGTTTCCGCTGATGATCCGGCCGCCAGGGCCTCCATGTCGGCCAACGTTGCCGCGGCCTGCCGCGCGACCGTCGGTGTCCGACCTCGGCGTGCCGCCATCAGCAGTGTCGTCATCACCCCGTCGTGAGTGAGCGCGTTCAACCGCGTCCGTTCCGCCGCGCGAGCCTGCACCGCAGCTCGCTCCGCTGCCTCCACCAGGCTCGACTCGCGAGTGGCGTCGAGCAGCCGAGCAGAACGCACTGCCATCACTCCCGCCGCGATCGGGACCAGACACCACGCGAAGGTCCATGCCGCCTCCGCTACCGGAGCCCCATTCGCCACTGGCGCACGGACCTGGACATTGATCACCTGAACCGCTGTCACCGTGCAGAACAGGTACACAAACGGAACCCACACGGGGCCCGCCACCGCGGCAGCCAGCGCCGGAATACCCACAAATGTCTGGAACCACACCGTGTCCGCGTCGATGGTCCCGCCGTTCCACGCCACGGGCCACAACATCAGTGCCACAACATATCCGGCGCTCGCGCATCCCGCCGCCACACGCAAGATTCGCCCCGCGGTGAACAGCGCCGACAACCCCATCGCGATACCGATGCCGAACATCAGCACCACCGCAAGAACCGTCCACCACGCACTGGTCACCGCAGCCGACTGCCCCATCAACGGCACCGACAGCACCAGATAGAACACATACCCACCCCCGATGAACAGGGTGAGCTGCTGGACAATCCGCTCCCCGAAAAGGTGCGGATTCGAGTTCAGCGTCGGAACCGTCGCGGAATCGGTAGCCATCCGTCCTCAATCGCTCGCTTGAACAGATCGGTTTTCGTGGGAGCCGGCCGCCCCGCATCGCGGTACCGACGCCGAATGCGATCGACATAGTCGGTGACCGTGTCCGGCGACAATCCCGTCTCCTGCGCTACCCGCTGCGTCGCCTCACCCGAGGCATACAACTCGAGGACCTGACGCAGCCGCGGCGACAGATCAACGAAGTCAGGATCCGAATCCACCGCCGCGGCCCAGTCCATCGTCGCCACCTGCCGACCCGCCGCCGCCGTCCGGACAGCCTCCTGGAACTGCTCCTTGTCCACGTCCTTACGCAACACCCCCAGCACCCCCGCCTGCGCAGCCTGACGCACCAGATACGGTTCGTCCCCCGACGTGTAGACCAGTGTGTTGATCCCCCGCTCGTCCAACACCGCCACGTTCTGAGCCGGGGACGACCCATCAGCGAGCCGAAGATCCAACACGACCACGTCGACCTCCCCCACCAGTGACAACAACCCGTCGACCGTCGCATCGGCACCCACAAACATCAGGTCGCCAGCATCGTCGATGAGCACCTTCAGGCCCTCCCGCACTGCCTCGTGATCATCGACAACACCGACACGCCACTTACCGAACGGAGGAACCGGCGAGGCGGCAGCAGACCCAGACATGGCGACCAGTGTCGCCGATGCTGCGGGATGCAGGTGACACCACCACCGCCGCTGTCAGTCGAACAGTCGACAGCCACTCATTCGACCGCGACGACGAGCGAAAGCAGTCGCGGTCACTCATTCCTGGATGGGGACGATCACCACCTCGGCGTGATCGGTGCCACCAGACGCGCACGACGTCAACGTGAACCGCTCGTCGGCCAACTCGGAGGTCGAGGTCGTCTCGCACATGATCGACCTCAGCGGCGAATCTGCGGGCAGCCGACCGAGGCTGTCCGTGTTCATTACCGTCGCGAAGTGATTGTTCAGCACAGCGCGGGCGTCCTCGCAGGACAGATCACCCTCGCGCCATAGCCGCACAATTCCCTCTGCGCCGCCGGAATTGGGATACATGATCGCCCCGCATTCAGGACCAAACCCGACCTGGCTGGTCTCGGGGCAAAGATGCTCGACCGCGATCTCCTGGAACTCGATCTGGCTCTCCGCACGCTCAATCAGCGCCTCTGGTGGGGTGTCCCTCACGGTCGCGAGTTGTTCCTTGCTGATGTAGATCTGTTGTTCGATCGCCTCAACGAACTGCCGCTCCTGATCGTCGTCGAGGACGTCGTACTCGTCAGGATTCGCGAGCTGAGCCTCCTGCTCGGCCAGAGCACGCTCCGCCTCCGCGATCCCTTCCTGCTTCGTGCCAACGGGGTCCGCTTTGACCTTTGCGAGCCCATCCGTGCGCGGGTCGAGGTACGCCTCGAAACTGTCGGCCTCACGCACCGATTGGCACACCATCCTGCCCAGGGAGCGAAGAAAGTGTGGTGTCTGCGCGAGGCCCTCCACCTGTGAGGACGACAAGTACTCAGGTGCCCACATCTCCGGACGGTCGCAAACCGCTTGAGCGAAGGCCGCGTCACCTCCGGCTGGAACCTCCGGCCCGAACACCTCAACACCCATGTCAGCAAAAGCTTCGTCGGACACGAAGAAGAACGGACTACGCTCCTCACCGAGCCGCTGCGACAGCTCTTCAACCGAGTAGATGGCGCCGTCGTGGTACTTCACATACCGGGTAGTCATCGCGGTATGAAGGACCTCCCCCTCGGTGGAGTTCTCACCCGTGCTGTCCACACAATCCCGCGAACCGACGTCGATGCCGGCCTGTCCGAGCAGGTGGGAGATGGGGCTTCGGCTGCCACCGACACCCCCCACGATCGCCACCGCGGCAGCGGCTACACCGCACCCAACGACAACCGCTGCAGTGATCAGGGCTAGCGATCGCCTCGACACCGACATCACCTCTGCTGATCGGCCGCAGGGGCATCCACCGCACGGCTACCCACGGCGGCAGGAGCAGCGATGAGGAATCGGAAGAGCATCGCGGTGAAGTAGCAGCTGACCGCGGACAGGGCCAGGAACAGCACCAGCTGGGAGACGAGTACCGCCTGGCTCTCGAGGTGTTCCCCCACCAGTGCATACAACGTTCGGTTCGCCCGCAGCCTCCACACCACACTCCACACCGACAGCAGCGAGATGATGGTGGCAACCAGGCCGATTCCCCACATCGCCCAATGCTGCGACATGTGTGTTCCGAGACCGATGAACAGGTATGCGAGGAACCCCCACAGCACGTACTCGACGAGCACGACGACCATCGACTGGGTCGACACACTCAACACCAAAGAGAACGCCGCCAGCGCGAAATAGGTTGCGAATACGAAGGTGTCACTGTTCTTCTCGCGGACACCGAGGAACCACTCCCAACGAATCAGATCTCCGTCACGGCCCCTGGACAAGGTCCGGTCCAACGCAGCAGTGGCAGCATCCATCGCTCGGTATCCGTTCCGACTCCGGCCACCGCGAGCATCGCGGTGGCGCAACCATTTCCGCCGTATGACGGGTGTCCAACTCTGGCAGGTTTGAGCACACCAAGCTGTACCCCGAACACGCGACACATGGCGACAGTCGGTCACCTACGTCGACCAATCGACCGATACAGCCTCACCCCGATTCCCCCTACGCTCCCCTCAAATCCATCCCAAATCCGAATCTTCATCGCCTCGAGTCGTCCCCGATGGACGTTCGCCGCCCCGGACCGACTCTCAGAGTCTCGAACGCGGTCATCGTCGACAATTACCCCACCGTGATGTGACGCCAGTCGGCGATCGCCCGCCACAACGACATCCATACCGCGAAGGACGTATCCCAAATGCGGAACTTTCATCCCAAATACACTGCAGCAGCATTCATGCTGGGCATGCTCGCTCTCACATCATGTAGTGATGATCAGGCCGCAGCCACCGCCAATCGTGAAGCCGAGGTCAATGCTGTCATTGACCGGCTCAACAAGGCATACGCGAAAGGAGACTACGAAGCGTTCATCCAGGTCGTGTGCTCCGCGGATCGCGATAGAGCACTCCACAGCTTCTCCCCCGAGGAGATGATGGCCCAAGTCAAGGGAGAGAAGGCGGCGAACTACGGCAAAGTCAGTGAGTACACCCTGGAAGACATCGAGATCACTGGTTCGGACACCGCGACAGCTACAGTGGTCCGGGAGAATTTGGACGTGAGCGGCGATGTGAACGATGCAACACGTACGCAGGCGCAGTTCCTTCTAGAGGACGGCCAGTGGCGAATCTGCGGCGCCTTCGGGGACTAACTGACCCGCAGCACGCTCCCATCCGATCCTCGCTACTTAGTGGACAGCGCCCGTTGGAACCACAGGTCAGGGAGCCGGTCGCTGTCCCGAGCCAACAGGCTGTCGGCAGAGTAAGCCCGACAGCAAGCGGAGAGTAGTCCTCGGTGCAGTCCATTCGCGTCGTCTGGGTCTGCATCCTCTGCTTCGGCCCCGACCTCGGAGAAGGTGTGGCCGGGCGGGTATCGACGAGCGCACTAAGGGTCTGATCAAGGTGGCCGTCCACAACACCTGCTTCGACCTCCGAAACCAGCGGTCGAAGGAGCGGACCATGGAGATATTGTTGCCGAACTTCACCCCTGCTCAGGCCGAACAGGTGTACGCCGCGGCTCTACAGAAGTGTCGAGCCTTGGCAGAACACGAGGTCGCGCACACGGTTGTGACGGTCAAGGCCGCAGCATCGTGACTGGTTCTGTACCGCTAGCCGATCTGGTAAGCCCGACACGCAATACTCACTCGCGAGAGCAGCGAGACCTTCGAGCGGGGGCGTCCTCGCACCTTCGCCGGGGAAACTCGGTGCAGCTCCGGACTCGACCACTGCGCCGAAGCTATGGTGGCATGGACTACCGGCAGCGAGATGCACATCGAGCTCCGCTCGCTGCTCGGCGCGAAACTCGTTGCCTACCTGTCACATGCCCCGACACCACCACAGTTCGTCGGTGGACTAATGGGGCAGAGGCACTTCCGTCCCAAGCTGTGTTCGACCGGCTCCAGGTCGCCCCCGACGCCGCTCACGTCATCACCTCCGCCGTTGCACAAGCCTGGCTCCAAGGCCGCAACCCTGCCCTCGGCGATCAGCCGCCCGCCCAACTGCTGCGTGAGGTGAACGTCGATGCCGATCGCGGCGCCGTTCTCGCCGCAGCCAGCGAATTCGCCACGCACAGTTGCTGATCAAGGTCGATCCCAAGTATCCATTCATGAGCGGATACCTGAAGCCGCCAGCGGACCGGTGGAATGATGACACTCGAATCCGGCCGGTCGACAATCCCTAGGCTTGGCTGCGCGCTGTCAGTGCCTCATCGCGCGCGTGGCGCGGCTTTGGATTCGGGGTCGCGCGCGGCAGCGACAAGGTCTGCGAACTCCTCATCCTCGGCGAGCCGATCGAGCACCTTCTCGACGACGTCAGGTGTGATGTTCAACGTCAAGTCCCACCCAGCGGCCACGCCGAAGGAGAAATTGTCCTCGACGATCCCTGCCGCAAGCTGGTCACCGCTCACACCCGTGCGTTCACCGAGGGTTTTCGACGCCTCGATGAACAGCTGAGCGAGAATGCGCTCACTGTCGGTCCCCGACCCGGCCGCCCAGTCTTCGGGACGGAAGCAGAGGAGCCAGCCGAGGAGGGCGTAGGCGTCACTGCCGCGGCGGCCAACGCTCACGACATGACCGCTGCCTTCCCAGCTCGGTGCGATCGAGACCACCACACTCGGGTTGAGCAGGCCGATCACTCCTCGTACCACTCCGTCGGAGAACGGGGTCGAACCCGTATCGCACTCCATATCTGCCCAGGTCTCGGTCAGGCTCGCTGACGCCCTCTCGGTGGGCAACAGGTACCCGCTGAAGACAAACCAGCGATGCCCGTTGACCTCAACCTTGCGGTCGTCGTAGACCGCGACGCACCCGCCGAAATCCTCGTAGGCGTCCTCGCCATCCGCGTCAGAATCCTGGTCGGGGTATGTGCCGGATGCCCGCAGGATCAGCGGGAGCTCGTCGACCAGCGCCGTGGTCGTGACGCGGGTCAGTTCGCCGGCTCGAATCTCACACAGATCGGGGTCCGCGGCAATCGCCTGCGCCGCGGTGTCCCCGTGCAGGTGTGTCATGCTGCCGTCGTCACCACGTCGGCGCACCGACGTCCCGTCCGACAGCACCTCGAACCGCTCGACGAGGCGGTCGCCATCGTCATGGTACCGGGCAATCTCATAGACCACCGTGTAGTCGCTCATAGCGTTAGTCTTCTCCTTCGGATTGGCGGCATGCAGCGCGTGGTGGCCGGGTGCGCAACAAGATCCAGCGTGCGGGGATCGCGGCAAACCAGAAACCATCTCAGTGTGCGTCTGGGGCGGCCACGCAGAGGTCAGACGAGGGTGGTTGCGCGGGCCCCTTCCGTGAGGGTGAGTCGGTGCAGGTCGACGAGAGTTCTCTGGCCGAGACCGGATCCGACGTAGCCGCCGGCCAGCACGAACGCGACCGGCAGTCGTCGTTGACGGCACCAGTCGAAGACGATCCGCTCGCGATGCTCCAGAACCTCGGCGGTGATTCCGTCCAGGCCGCCGATACCGCACCCCTGATAGGGGTCCATCCCCGCGTTGTACAGGCACAGGTCGAACGAGCCGATCCTGTCGGCCTGTGCCACGGCCCGCCTCACTGTGAGCAGATAGTCCTCGACATGATCGACGTCCCATAAGGCGGAGTTCGAGTGACCGGAATAGCGATCGAACCCGTTGACGGAGACGTCCTCGTGCCAGATGCGCGGATCATGGTCGATCAGCTCCGCGGTCCCGCCGCCACAGTGCGCGTCGAGGTCAAGGATCAGAACCGAACCGACGACGCCCTCGGCGAGGAGAGTTTTCGCGGCCACAACCAGGCCGTTGACCGTGCAGAAGCCGTCCCCACGGTCGCGTTTCGCGTGGTGCAACCCCGAGGACAACGACCCAGCGACACCATCCTCGAGGGCACTGCGGGCCGCCGCGAGCACACCCCCACACGACGCGAGCACCATCGACCACAGTGCCGGGTCCCAGTCGAATCCCTGGGACTCGGCGAGATATGCCGGCTCACCGGTCCGCACCGCCTCGACGTACTCACGGTCGTGGACGCGTTCGAGATCAGCGGACGTGAGCGGCGGCGGCGCGAGTAGTTCGACGCCGCCGATCGGTCGATCGGTCAGGGAATCGGCGACCCATTCGGCTTTGCGGGTGGTATCGAAACTGTAAGCGGCGCCGACATAATCGGGGCTGTAGTAGATCTTCACTCGGGCACCGTCCTCGGTTTCGGGTCGTGGTTGTCAGTCCGGCGGAGTAGCGAGATGCTGACCACCCGGGTGGGTGTCGTCGCCGGTGGAGGCATCGAGTTGTGTGTAGTACCGGTCGCTGGCTTCCTTCCGGGCGGTGGTCCGGGCCAGCATTTCCGCTTGCGCGTACGCGGCGGCCCGCTTTGTGGCCTTGGGCGAGCCGTCAGCTCTGAGTCCGGCGAGTTTCGACTCGAAGAGTCGCTGTGCCTCCCGGCTCTCCGCCCAGCCGGTCACGTTCGGCCAAGCACCGGTCTTGACTGCGCACCAGTAGCCGGGCTGCCACACGTACGGCGGCGGCGCATCCGACGATGCTGCCGCGGCCTCGGCCTGCAGCTGCGCGGTGAAGCGTTGCGCTTCCCCTTCCGGGTCTACCAGGAAGCGCTGTCCTCGAACGGATGCCATGGTGTATCTCCCTTGTCGATGGTCCGAACGACCGACGGGACGCACCGGATGGCGTGCGTGCCGTGTCAGTCGTCGAGCGCTGCTCGTTGTGCGTCGCTGAACTCGGGCATGGGTGCGGCGGGGTTGATGGTCTTGGCATGGCGGTAGTTTCGGATGTTGGCCGAGGCGGCGGCCATCGCGTCACGCGACTTGCCCTTGCTGTAGGTCAGGGACTGCTCCCGCTTGACACCGAGCCGGGTGCCGACCTCGATCGCGTCCTGATCGGCACCCATGTACAGGAACTGCCAGTCGAACTGGTCGGTGTGCAGTTTCACGAGCGCCGTGATCGCGGGGTGGGTCCACTCCCGGCTTGCGTTCTCCAGTCCGTCGGTCATGATCGCAACGATCACCGTCCCCGGGCGTTCGTCTGCGGGCAGAGCCGCGACGTCGGCGCTGACATCGGTGATCAGGGTTCCTATGGCGTCGAGCAGTGCGGTCCTCCCCCGCGGTCGCAAGGCGAGCGGCGGAACCTGGTCGAGGTCGACGTCGTGGTAGACGACCTCGAAGTGGTCATCGAACTGGGCGAGGGTCACCGTGCAGCGGCCGGCGGCGGCGCGCTGGTCGTCGATGAAGGCCGCGAACCCGCCTTCGATATCGGATTGGATGCTCCGCATCGAGCCGGAACGATCCAGTAGGAACACAAGTCGGGTCAGGTCCATGTCGGCCACGAAAGGGTCCTCTCTACAAGGGGGGGGTGGGCGTTGTCGGGGTCAGGTGTTGCGGCGCGGTTTGAACCGCATCGGTTTCGAGGTGGTGGTGGACGGAGCGGCGGGCACGTTGCCCTTGATGCCGGCTGCAGGTGCTCCGCTCTTCTTGTCGTAGCGGGCGCGCTGGATTTCCTTGGCGGTCACTCGCTTGTCCGGACGGGCATAGGGGGCGAGCATCGGAGTGCGGGCCAGGCGCGGGCCGACGGCATTCTCGGTCAGACCTGCCTTCGCTCCCGCAGCACGCAGAGACAGTTCGTAGTCAACTACGGCGTGAGCGAGCTGCTCGTCGAGCAGCTCGCTCACTTCCTCCAACACGATCCGAAGATGTTCCAATGCGGCTGAAGGGTCGGCGGATTCGGCGCGATCGAGTTCGTCCCGGATTCGAGCGTATCGATTGGACATGACACACCATACCGCACAATATGCGCATCCGCAATAACTGCGGGTGGCCGGAGGCCTGCACGCCACTCAGCACCCCTCAGGCCGCCAGCCCCTCCGCGGCATCGAGGTTGGCGATGACCTGACAGACGCCGTCGTGGCCGAGAGTTCCACGACGGTAGAGCGCGACAGCGATCTCCTCGACCACGGACCGCGTGAAGCGGCGCCGGTTGCCCTTGCCTACACGCTCGGGCTCAATGAGGCTGCCGTCCGCGCGAGTGACGCCCTCGCGCAGTACCCAGTACACCCACTGGTCGGTCTTCCCGAAGATGCGGGCGACCTCGGCGGTCGAGTGGGTCTTCGGGCACGCATGTGCGGCCAACAGCGCCGCGAGCCGCGCATCAGCATTGCTGGCCGATTCCGACGAGCGAGACGAGGCGGGCGACCCGGAGTGAACGCCGACGGACAGCTCGGTCACGGGAGTGATGCTGTGGCTCATGTGGATTCTCCTACGGTGATTCCCGCCGCGGAGCGGGGCGTACTTGCTCGCCGCCGGTTGACGGTGAGCCGCTTCGTCACCCGAACCACCCCGAAACGCCTTGGGGTTGGTGCACGGTCAAGTCGGAGCTTGGCGACCGCATCTCGTGAAGCTGTCAGGCCTTCCAGCCCAACGGAATTCACTGTACCGCAGAAACTGCGTATGCGCAACAACTGCGGCGGGACCGGAGTCGATCCCCCACCACAACCACCGTTAGCCGCCCGACCGTCACCTGGCTGACTAGTTTGAGGTGGTGCAGGAATACGACGACTTCGCGTGGACACCGCGCCGCGATCTGGCCCGTCTCGCCCTCGGCCCTACGCCGTGGGAGTTTTATCTCAACACGATGGTGCGGTTCGAAACCACCGCGGGAGGTGGCGCCGTCCGCCCCTGCGACGGGAGCGACAGTGAGTCCACTCCCCCGTTCGGGCCGCTGCACGTGGTGACAGCGATCCAACCGGATCCGGAGCCGGACACCGTGTCCCACTCGCGGATGCTCGTGCTCGATGACTTCCTTCGTGCTGCCGGCATTCGTTCGATACCCGCGGTCGGGTCCAGCTTCACCGGCGATCACAGCGAGGACAGTCGGGCCGTGTTCGGTCTGACCGACCGGCAGGCCCGCGAACTCGGCGCGCAGTTCGGTCAGGTCGCAGTCTTCTCCTGGAACGGACCCCGTTGGTCACTGCTGGCGTGCGCCGGCGACCGGCACTCCCACCGGGGTTGGCGACGGGAGCCCACCCCGGGCAATCTGTAGACGACCCCTTCCTTGACATGCCGCGGCGAGGATCCACCGGCACGCGCGCCGTTCGTGGAGCCGCACCGGTAACAGAGAATTCGACTTCCTCTGGGTCGCGGGCCGTTGTCGGCGAGACCATCGCTCACAGCAAATAGGCGCCCAGATCGTCGGAGTAGACGAACTTCTCCCCAAACCTAGCCGTCGAGCACTCGAGCGCAGTCACCACCTTCTCGAACATCGCTTCATAGGGGTCCATTGGCCACCGCGCCTTGAATTGCATTCGCTTGGCGCCGAGGCCGCGGGCGCTGGCTTTGGGCAAGGCGAACACGTCGCGCCAGGGGAGATGCGAGACGTCGTGTCGGACGACGAATGTGGCATGGCGCCCGACGGCCGGGCTGATCGCTACTGCGTCTTGACCGCCCGCCGGCCGGTTGATGGCCAGTACCAAGTAGTCGTCGGTGACGTTTTCGCCGCCGATGTCGATGACCTCCGCGGTGGTGTTCCCGCGGTACAGCGTGCACCGATCCCGGCCCGCCCACTGCGCGATCCGTTCCAAGACCGCCGTCCGTTGCGGATCGGCTTGGAACCCGGACCCGCACGGCTGCGCAGCGTGGTGGTTGATGCGTTCGGTGATGAACCTGCTGATGCCGTCGTCGTCTGGCAAGACCGTGAAGGTCAGCCGTGCCGCCGGCTGCGGCGGAGGCAATAGTCACGCGATCGTTCGGGGTGTTCGCCGAGTTCCCAGTACGGCTCGAGGAACCTGTATCGCCCGAGATAGACATCCGCGAGTTCAACACGGATCTGACGTCGAAGAATCTCGCGAGCCAGCGCGTCGTCCTCATACCGGAGAAGCGAGGCCGCGAACTCGCTCTGTGCGCGGTAGTCACCGAGGACGTCATCGCGGAGAGCGGGGTGGTTGTTCCTAGCGGTCAAGTGCACCCACAAGCGGTGTTCGAGAGAGGGGTCATCGCTGAGGATCACGAGAAGGACAGCCTTGTCCAAGGATTCGAACAACGACCAGTCGTTGACGTATGCGGCTGTCGGGAGGTAGCGGAGTAACTCGGCGGCCTTGTCCAGTTCGACGATCGCTCGCTCGCACGCTCTGCCATGGTCGTGGAGAACTTCGTTCAGCGCGATCTTGTGCACGTTGACGCCAGCCAGGTTCGTACCGACAGCGTCGCCGAGAGCTTGCAAGTGCGTGTCGACCAGATCTGTGAAATCGACGATCTCTGCTCTGTGCATCATCATGCGGTACCGGGCAGCCAGGTAGGCGGGCAACTCGTGGTCGCCCTCGATGTTGAACGACGCGAGGCGAGCAGCGATCTCACAGCTCTCGAGGAGATTGTCGTCGTACGTCCACTGACGTGCGCGTTGGTCGGCGACGATGCGCTCGATTAGTTCTCTGTTCGTCACCGGTGTCGCTTCCACCGTCGCAGACCCTATCCGGTCTGAGGGCGACCGTAACGGCCCGGCACAGAAGCGACAGGAAATTCGAGACCTGGGGCGGAGCTAATCTGCGTCTCATCGAAGTTGCCTTCCCAAAGGCGAAGTAACACTCTCGAGAGGTCGTAAACTCCGCGAGCATTGCGGCAAGCTCACGCCGCAGACCGGGTGCAAGCCTCCCGATCGCGGGCAGGTCATCGACGTAAAGTGCCGAGTCCGCAGATCGACTCCCACTGCATCTGCGGATGAACGGTGAGCCCCCCGGATACCGCAACGTCAGACCAGGACAGATTCTGATTCCTGGCCATTCCACACGCCCGCCGGGTGGAAGATCCGCGCGTACCCCTCGAACCCACCCGGCAGAATCGAATGGACCGTGCCGGAGAAGGGCTGGCGGTAGTCCTCGAGCAGTGGGGCGAGGCGAAGCGCAGACCCGTGCAACGGTTCAATCAGCTGCCGGCCGTTCAGTCGGGGGCCGAGTCCGCGGCGAACGAGTCGAGAATCTGTGCGAGCAGTCTCGTGTCGGTGGGGACGTGCAGCACCAGATCGTGTTCGTCGATGTAGCGGGCCGGGATGACGGTCGGGGGCGGAAGCCGGACCCTCCGGAAACGCTGCACGCTTGCGTGGTGAGGTGACCGAACCGGAAACACTGTTCCCTAGCGACTCCGTAACGTCGGATCTGACGCGACTGCTCCCCGACCCCGAGGGCATCTGTCACGGGTCGATCCCGGCAGGAGACAGTTGGAAGCCCCGCGGAACCGGTGGGGCCCGCAGACACGTGTGAGTGCCTGCGGGCCCCTACCTGCCCTCGGATCAGGGCAGCAGGATGTACGCCATCCCCGGAACATCCTTGACGGTCCGGGTGGACCACTTACCGAACCCGGCGCCGGCGTTCATCTCGGTGACCACGACGTAGAGACCGTCACCGCGACGCTCGGTCCGCTCGACCCAGCCGACGTGCCCGTAAGTGCGGTCCGCGCCGTGCACACCGGGCTGGAACACCACCATCGAGCGGGGCTGGGCGTCGGCGACGACCGTCCACCCGGTGGCCCTCGCCGAGTTCACCCAGTCCTTGGCGTTACCACTGAGGGCCGGGTAGTGGCGCCGCCCGGACGCCTCGAACCACTTCGAGTACGCCCCCCAGGTGCACCACCCGAAGGCGGCGGGGTTGTGGCCGATGGTCTTGCCCATCGCCCGCCCCGACGCGGGGGCGGGGGCGGAGCCGCCGCAGACCGGGACGACCGGGTTGTTGCTGCCGGTCTCGACCATCGCGTCGGTAACGTAGCCGCCGGTGTCGAGCCGGTTCCACACGTTCGTGGTCACCCGGTACGGGCCGCCGGTGAAGGTGGTGCCCCGCACGTGGCACACGATGGTGACGCGGGTGCCCTCCTTGACGGTGCGCAGGATCCGGGTGTTGGTGCCCGCCCCCTCACGGACGTTGAGGGTCCCGGTCGGACCGGAACCGGTGACGACGGTCACCGCCCGGGGATTCGCGTGGGCGGTGCCGGTGGTGGCCAACGCGATACCGGCCGGCACGACGGCGGTGGCCGCGAGAATGGCCACCGCCTTGCCGATGACGGTGCGGTGGGCCAGGGCCTTGGTGGTGGTCATGGTCTCTCCCGTGGGTGGGGCCCACTGGCTGCGGGCCGTACGGGAGTGGTGACGGGTGGGGGTGGGATCCGGTTCGCCCCGCCGCGTCATGACCCCGCGGTCAGGTACCCGGCGATCCGTAGACGGTCAGGCCGGCCCAGTACTCGGGCCAGGTCGACCGATGACCAGGGTTGCGCTGCAGATAGTTGAGCTTCGCCAGACGCAACGCCGCGAGGGCGGGTTCACCGGCCGCGAGATGCCGCCAGAACGCGATCATGATGTCGCTGGTGGCCTTGTCGTCGATGTTGTAGAGGCCACCGATGACGGTGGTGGCGCCGCGCAGCATCAGCGCCAGCGGGAACCCTCCGACCTCGATGCCGTCGGGGGCGGCGATCGGGGTGTTGCAGGAGGCGAGCACACACAGTCGCGGCACGGTCCAGCTCAATGCGTGGGCGGCGGTGACCCAGACGGTGTTCCCGTTCTCGTCGCGCAGCTTCTTCGCCTGCCCCCAACCGTGGTCGTCGGCGCTGCCATGCACGGCCATCGCCAGCAACGAATGCGGTTGCGTGCCCTCGACCGCCATCTCAGCGTCGAGTTCCTGATGCAAATCGATCCGCCGGACACCGTCGAGGGCGGTGAGGAGGGCGTCGAGTTCGGGTCGGGCGTGGGTGAGGGTGTGGTCGTAGACGGCCAGAGCCGGGGTCGGGGCGCGCTGCTCGTCGAGTTCCATCAACGACAAGGCACTGGTCAGCGAACCGTGAATGCTGACCAGGGCATGGTCGAGGACGTGGGTGCCCGAGGTGACCGGCAGAGCGTCGAACGGGATGTGGAAGAACCCGGTCGGCACGATCAGAAGCCGGACCGGCGCGGTCACCGGGGTAACGGCCAGCAGGTCCGTCAACACCGGCGGCAGCAGCAGCGGGGTGTACTTGCGGCGCTTGACGAACACGCGATCCTCGCCCGGGGCGAGGTCGAGGTAGATGCGGTCGACGTCGACGCGGTCGGTGAACTGCTCCGCCGCAGCACCGGGGGCGGCGATGGTGACCCGCCGCAGCACCGGCACCAGGCCGGCCTCGGCAGCGGGCAGCGGCAGCAACTGGAGGACGACGGTGGTCATCGGGCTCGGTCCGCGGCGGTCGAGGACCGCGGCGGCGGTGACGGTGTCGAGGTGGCGGGGGTCGGCCAACGCCGAGAGCGGCCCGAGGACCGATTCGGCGGCCTTGACCGCGGTGGCCCGGTCGACGGCGATGACAGTGGACCGGCCCCGCACCCCGGACTCACCGCCCTCCTCGACGCTCGCATCGGGGGTGGTGTCCTGACTGTCGACGGTGGCCGAGCCGGAGTCCTGCACCGCCAGCGCCGCCGACCGGATGGAGGTGTCGATGTCGGGGTTGCGGGCCAACTCGGCCAGCAGCAGACCGACCCGGTCCCGCCGGACGGCCTCCATGATCAGATCGGCGGCCTGGTGATCTCCGAGTGCGACGGCGAGATTGGCGGCGTCGGTGAACAGGGCACCGAACTTGTCGGCGATCCGTCGGCGGTCGGCGGTGGTAGCGATGGTGAGCATCAGTTCGGTGACGCACCCGATCCCGCGTAGTAGTCGCTGCAAGCGTCCGGTTCGATTGGTGGGGTCAATTTCGGTGAGGGCGCGGGCTGCGGTCATCCAGGCTACTGCCTCGGATTCCGGTTCGATGCTCACCCCTTCGAGGCGCAGAGTTCTTGTGGCAGTGAGGGCTTCGGCCTCGACCCGCTCCCAGTCGACACCGGCGTGGGTGAGGGCGGTGCGCCACCACCATTCCGCGGACAGGCCCACGGTTTTCGCGTGAGCGACATATGCGGTGTTGGGGTCGAACTCGGCGAGCCGTTCGACGAGTCGCCCCCGCACCACCATGCTGCCGGGGACCCCGTACCGCACGGCCGCGATTAACGCGTTGTGAGCGGTTGCCCAGCGGTAGGCATTGCGGTTCGCGGTCAGCAGGTCGGCAGTCAACTCCGCGGTGGGGGTGTCCCCGGACATCAACGCCAACCGCGCCCGACTGAAGAGGAGCGAGTTGACACCATTCGTAGCGAACCCGTTCCACGCAGACTCCGCCACGTCCAACAGGCCCTCCGCATACACCCTGACCCGCGGGTCCGTGGCAGTGTCCCCGGCGCGGACGTATCCGGCCGCGAGGTCGTAGGTGATATTGCCCAGCCAGGTGATCCCGGCCTTCGAACCGAGTCGACGGTACTGCTCGACGCAGTCCATCAAGTCCTCGATGGTCGGCTGCCCGTCGAAGATCTTCCCGAGGTCCTCGGTCAAGCGGTTCCGCAACCGCTGGTAACGCAGTTCCCGCGCCCGGCTGAAGTCCTGAAACAGAGCGGCGTTCGAACTGGCCTGTGAACTGTAATAGCGTTGAGTTATCGCAGACTGGGGGTATCGCGCTGCGAGCGTCTTGGATGATTCCTCCATCTGCAGCATGGCGCGAACATTGCGTTGACGACGGTACAGCTGGCCCTCCATCTGCCAGGTATGCGTGAAATTCGCCGGATCGTGGGCTTCATATCTACGTGCATACTCTCGGGCGACTTCGACCTGTCGCATCGACTTCTCAAGGAGTCCGAGGTCCATGTACGCGCTGTAGAGAACTTCGGCGTACTTGAATGCCAGCTTGTCCGAGAGGTACTCGTTCAGGAACGGCGCATCGTGCAGGATCCGAGGTGAGACGCCAGCTACGCCAACGTGATTACCCACAGTCGAACCCAAGGTCAGTGCCTCGACCGCTGCTGCCGACTGGTTCGACCTCCGCAGGTAGCGGGCGAGTTGGAGGGCCACGATGGCCCGGTCGGTCGGGTCACCGGCATCGCTAAGTTCGGCGAGAGCGCGCCGGCAGTTCTCGACGGCCTTGACGATCTCTCCGTCCGGAGCGTCGACAGTGACCACCTGCTTTTGCGGCAATCGCAGCAGAAAGGTCAAGGCCAGTGCCCGTCGTGGGCGGGATCGGTCCGTTCGAGGCGAAGCAGTGAGATCGAGCAGCAATTGCGCGGCGCTGCGGACGAGGGCCTTATCCGGGACGCCGGACGGGTAGCCGCCAGCGCGGCGTACGTTCAGGCTCTCTGGGGACAGTGCCAGTGCTGCGGCGAGGATCGCAGTCAGCAGTACCTCGCGATGCTCGGGGTCGGGGCTGGTGCGGGCCTGGTCGGAGACGTCCTGCCAGGTACTGCCTGGTTCGATACTGGTCACCGGGGCTTGGCCAGCACGTCGAGGGTGAGCAGCGGGTGCTCGGCCCCGGTAGCGGAGGCCACAACGGTCTGCCCGAACAGCTCGGTGCTGTCGGTGTCGCTCGGGTGCAACGGGATCCGGGCGAGTACACCGTTGCGGTAGTCGATGACCGCGACCAGCGCGATACCGGGAGCGAGATCATCAGGCAGTGACAGGGTCACGGTCACCGCGGTCTCGTCCTGCGCGGGAACGTCGGACACGGTCAGGTACAGCGGCTCGTCCCCGTCGGGGCCGAGGATCGTGGCGATCAGATCGGAGTCGATGACCCGCACCTTCCACAGCTGGCCCTCGCCGACTGCGGCGGCACGGCTGGTTGAAGACACCAACCCGAGCTCGGCGGTCCAGGTTGCGAGGACCTCGGCGATCAGCTCGTCGGACACCTGGTCGGCAGCCCCGGCGGTGGCAGCGGTCTCGGCCTCGACGATGACGCTGGCCCGGTCGAAGGCACGCTCGGCGGTCGCCAGCAACTCCTCGTCGGACGGCATGGGGACGTGGTCGGGGTGGGTGGGGTCGTCGGCGTGCAGTTCGGCGTCGAGTAGCGCCATCAGCGCCTCGGCCTCGGCGGCGATCCGCTGCGGGTCGTTGTCGAAGTTCGTCATGATTGTCTTCCTTGTTCTGAGTGAAAGGGTCAGGGGGGCAGGGGGTCAGGAGAGGGTGTCGGGGTTGGACAGCCCGGCGAGCGCCGCCTCGAGCAGCGGCCCGAGCTGGGCCCGCAGCCGTTTGACCTTCGAGTCGCTGAACCCGGTCAGCTCTGCGATGTCCTTGACCGGACGCAACGCGCCGCTGTCGAAATCCACCAGTGCGCGCAGCACCGTGCGCTGGTCCTCCTTGTCCAGGGAGCGATCCAGGGTGGTGATCCGGTGGCGGACCTCGACCCAGAAGATCGAGTCGGTGACGGTGTCGGCCACGTCGCCGGCGGTGCGGTCCCGCACACCCTCGTCAAGGGCGATCTCGTAGCCGGTCCTGGTGCCGAGCTTCCTGGACTGGGTGTCCTGCCGACGAACACGGTCGATGTGCAGGTTGACCAGTATCCGCACTACGAAGGCGCGGCCGATGACGGGCCGGTCGAAGGTGTACTTGAGGATGCGGATGAACGCGTCCTGGACGAGATCAGCGGCATCGTGCTCGTTGCCGTGTGTCAGTCGCAGTGCCTGCCTCATCGCGTAGATGAAGACGCCGTCGTAGGGCTCGCCGAGGATTTCCTCGAACGCCTGCATGAACTCCGCCGATCGCGTCCCTGTGGACGGGGGGAGTCGTCTCGGAACGTCGAACAGGGTGTTCGGGGTTCCGCTTTCGATGGTCATGCATTCACTCCTTCATGTGGTGCCGGTGTGGTGCGGCACCTGCTCGTGCGTCGTCCGGTACGTCTCTTCTGACAGTGATGACGAACGAATCATGAATGCGGTTCGCTCGTGCGCGCAGTCACTTCCGTAAGTGTCGTGACCTACACCCTCACCGGGCCGGTCGTACCCCACACCGGGGTGCGACCGGCCCGACTGTCCGCGTCTGTCAGCAGCGGTAGCCGGTGTAGCCCTGGTTCTCCCAGGGCCGCACGGACATCAGGAACGCCGAGCACATACCGCGGTTGGCGTACTGACGGGCGAAGAACTGGTGACCCTTGACCAGCGCGGTGTAGGAGACGTTGATCTGCCAGGGAAGGCCACCGGGCAGCTTCGGGGCGCGTCCGTTGCCGAGGTCGCGGGTCTCCTGCTTGGACAGGTAGACCGCGCAGCGACCGTCACCGCAGCGGGTGGTGGCCGCGGAGGCGGTGCCGGTGGCGGCGAGGGTGGCGCCGAGCAGGACGGCCACGGCGATGGTGGCGAGGGTCAGCCGCTTGACGAGGGTCGCCCACATGGTGGGGGTCTGCGACTGCTCGGTGGTGGCCAGGGCCTGGGTGGTGGTCATGGTCTCTCCTGCGGTGGGGTCCACTGGTTGCGGGCCGTACACCGGTGATGACGGGCGGGGGTGGGATCCGGTTCGTCCCGGGGCCGTTGCCCTGATCACGCGAACCCGATCGGGTGGTCGGGCGTCGATACCAACACCGCCCCATCTCCTCGGAGAGAGCAGTCCATGGTCCGTCGCAGCAGTGAATGGAACAACTGATCGGCGCGATTGAGACCGCCGGATGGAGCTGCAGGTCGTGCAAGCACGGCCTGTACGTCTACCCCGCCGACCGCAGACGTCGCCCGGTCACTTGCCCGGCACCCCGGGCGAATTTCGGTCCCTGCGCAATGCCCGCGCACAGCCGCCCCGCCCAGGCCTGATCGGGATCTGACCCCTACCGCGGTGGTGCGGCTACCCCTTTGCCGCACCACCGCCTGGATCACCCACCCGACCACCTGTGAGGAGTCGACATGACCGCACTGTGCTCGTCGTGCTCGACCACGCTCCCCGTCGGGGCCAGCGCCGGCACCATGTGCGGGTACTGCCGCCTGCTCGACGAGTCCCACCCGACCGCCATGGTCATCGGCTCGCCGCCGCACCCGGTGGTACCGCGTCCGGTGTCGCCGACGATGACGGCAACCCGACCGGTTCACAAGCGGATTCCGGCGCAGCGGGAGATCCAGACCGTCGACCGGCCGGTACCTCCGCACCGGCGGTGGCTCCGCCGCGGCACCATCTCGATCCTTATGGTGCTGGCGATGTTCGCGACATTGAACGTGTGGACCCCACCGGAATCCCGGTTCATGCACGACAACGGCCCGTACGTGTACCAGTACGTGTCCGTCGACCACATCAGCCGGCACATCCTCGCCGCAACGGTCCTCCACGAGGACGATCACCTCGGGTTGCGGTTCCAGCCGTTCCACTGGGGCGACTTCGTTGAACGGATCCGTGACTACCGTGCCGGCCGGGACCAGAAGACGTTCTCGACGATTCCGCAGCAGCTCGCGAAGAACATGTTCTTCACCACGGAGCAGAGCGGGCTGCGCAAGGCGCTCGAGATCGTCCCGACGATGCTGCTGAACTACGCCCTCCCCGATAGCCGGATCCTCGAGCTGTACGTCAACTACGCCGAGTACGGCCGGAACCTGTTCGGGGTGTGCGCGGCCACCTGGTACTACTTCGACGAGCCGCCGTGGAACGTCAACACGGATCAGGCGGCGATGCTGTCGGGGATGCTGCCCAATCCCAAGGACGTGCAGCGCCTGACCGGAGGCGGTGTGTCCCACCCCGACTCGGCGAGATACCCGAGCGCCGCCTACCTCGTCAACGGGGCGGTCAACGTCGACATCCCCGGTCGTCTGGCCGCGTGGGGTGGCTGGAAACCGGTGATGGAGTCGGTCGGAATCGGCGACACCGCCGAAGACCATGCCGCCGACCGGTCGGCAGCGCAGGCGTGCTCGACGATGCCCGACGGGGTCCGTGACCGCCTCGTCGCCGAGGACCCCGGGTTCGTCTCGAAGTGGTGGCCAGGCCGCATGATCGCCCGGATCACCGCCGCCGGTGACCGGATCGCCGCCACCGGACCCGCGTACTGAACCCCGCACCCGGACCGAAACCCCGGCCACCCCGAGCGCGCAGAGGGGTGCCTGCGCGACGAACCCGATCACCACGTTGCCCGTCAACACCCACAACAGCCGCTCGACGAGGAGGACCCGAGATGCACGTTCAGCACATGCGACCGACCCCGGCGACCACGCCCACCTCCACCACGGCGGCCGACGTCGCGCAGCCGGCCACCGCACCGGCGCTTCACCTGGTTACCTCCACCACCACCGCCGCGGTGCGGGCGGCGGGCGGCCGCCACCGCTGCACCCGGCCGCGGACCCTGCACCTGGTCGATCTGGAGAACCTGCTCGCCGGCCGGGTCGACGCCGCCTCGGTCGCCGAGGTGTGGGCCGAGTACCAGCAGGTGACCGGGATGCGTCCGGGCGACCACGTGGTCGTCGCGGTCGCCGCCCGCCACGCCACCGCCACGTTCTTCTCCCTGCCCGGCGCGGTGCAGCGGGTTGTCGGCGCCGACATCCCCGACGGCGCCGACCTCGCTTTGCTCGACACGGTCGACCTTGCGTGGACGGCCCGACGGTTCGGGCAGGTGATGATCGCCACCGGTGACCACGCCTTCACCGGTGTCGCTGCCCACCTGCACACCCAGGGGGTGCCGGTGGTGCAGGTCATCGGCGGCGGGTGGCCCTCGACCGGCCTGTACCTGCAGTGCTCCACCCAGCTGTACCTGACCGCCGCCCAGCGCCGCGTCCAGGACCGTCGCCGCAGTGAGATCGCCGCCGCGCTCGCGGCATGACCGGTCCCACCCGGCCCGGTAGCCAGCTGTCGGCAAGGGCCGAACCCGACGAGAGGACCCCACCATGACCGTCGACCACCGCGACACCACCATCGACGTCAGCACGCACATCCACCGGATGCTCGACGAGCGGCTGCCGGGCCTGACTGATCCCGAACGGCACGTGCTGCAGGCCGTCATCGCCTCGGAGGCCGAGATGTGGGTCGGTGAGGTGCTTTCCGCGGAGTTGACCGACGCCCAACTCGCCGAGTTCGAGGCACTGTTCGACAGCGGCGACGAGGACGCCGCCGGCCGGTGCCTCGAATCCGCCCTCCCCGACTACCGCGACCGCACCCACGATGCGCTCCTCGAACTTGCCTGCCGGGTCGTCGACCTCGCCGCGGACCGGATCGGTCGCGGCGAGCCGCTTCTGCCCGACAACACCCCGCGATAGGGCGGGCGAATCAGCCTCACCACCAAGTCGGTGACCACCATCGACGTCGCCGCCGGTAGCAGCGAAACACGAAGGAGCACAACGGAGATGACCGACACCGAATGCCGCATCACGTTCGACGCGATCCGGTCGTTGACCGACATCACAGCGGTGCAGGCCCGCTGGCAGATTCCGGTGCTGCTGGCCCGGATCATCGCCGAAGCCCCCGGCCTGCGGCTCCGGCTCGACGTCGACAGCGACGCGCAGGGGCTGGTGACGGCCGCCGTAACCGTAATCGACCCCCGGACCGACGTGCACGACATCGACGCGTTCGCCGCCGCCGAGGAGCTGCGGCCGGTCCTCACCGCGATCGCCGAACTCGACCCGATCGACATCCGGGACACCGCCGCGGCGGATCGGGTGTGGCCGGTCGAGACGACCAGCGGGGCAATCGGGTTCACCACCGGTGTCCATGGCGGTGACCGGCCCTATGTTCCTGGGCCGCAGGCAGGCGAGACCGCTACCAGGTCGGCGGTCCTGGCCGACCTGCTCGCCCAGTGCCCCGGCCACGGCCTCCGCATCGACCTCGAACCCGCCGCGGCCGCCGACACCTGGCGGATGCGGGTGTGGGTCGACTCTCCGGCCGGTGGTCGGGCGTCGTTGCGGGTGCGGGCCGGGATCCGGCAACTGTGGCCGGGCCTGCACCTTGCCGGTACCCCCACCGACACCGTCGAGTCGGTGCCCGCGCTGCTGGTGGCCACAGCCGACTTGCCCGCATTGCTGGCGGTCCCGGTCGCTGGCACCGACCAGGCGCACGGGATGACCGTCGGGGCGGTCGCCCCGATCCCGCTCACTCCCACCCGCACCGCCCACACCGGCGGGGACGAGACCGGGGTGCGGCTCGGGTGCGGCCGCACCCGCACCGGACACCGGGTGGATGTGGGTTTGCCCGTCCACGAGCGGCTGCGGCACATGCACATCGTCGGCCGCACCGGCACCGGCAAGTCGTCGCTGCTCGCGGCGATGGCCACCGGAATCGCTGCCGCGGGAGAGGGACTGTTGCTGCTCGACCCGCACGGCACCCTCGTCGACCGGGTCGCACACGAACTGCCCGCCGACGCGCTGACCCGAACCTGGATCGTCGACAGCAGCAACGTCGATGCCCCAATCCCGGTCAACCCGCTCGCCGTGACGGATCCGGTCGCGCGGGAACGGGCGATCGACGAGGTGTGCGCGATGTTCCAGTACCTATTCGACAAGCGGGAGACCGGGATCGTCGGCCCCCGGTTCCGGGAACGCGTCGCAATGGGCCTGCGGGCGCTGGTCGCATTGCACGGGCCGAAGGCCAGCGTCCTCGACGTGCCGCTGGTCCTTGCGCATCCCGACCTGATGCGCAAGGCCGCCAAGGACTCCGGGGACGCCCGGCTGGCCGCATGGGTGTGCAACGAAGAACAGTCCACCCGCTCGTCCGAGCACGGTGAGGTGGTGTCCTGGGTGAACTCGAAGTTCGAGGCGTTCTCCTCGACCGCGGCGTTGCGGGGCATCCTCGGCTCCGGCGCGGACGCATTCGACATGGCCACCGCGATGGATGAGCAACGGATCATCCTGATGGACCTGTCGAAGGGCCCGCTGGGGGAGCCGGCATCGCGGCTACTGGCGTTTCTGCATCTGAATCGGGTGTGGCAGGCGGCGTTGCGTCGACAGACCACTGCCCCGTTCACGGTGATGGTCGACGAGGCGCACTCTGTGACCGCGGGGGCGTTGACGTCGATGCTGTCGGAGGGCCGCAAGTTCGGGGTGTCGGTGGTGCTCGCGCATCAGTATCTCGGGCAGCTCGACGAGGACCTGCGTCCGGCGGTCGACGGCAATGTCGCCACCACGGTCGGGTTCCGTGGCGCGGTCGCGGACCTGCCCGCGTTGGCGGCGCGGTTCGGGTCGGCGGTGCCGTCGGAGACGCTGATGACCCTGCCGGATCTGTCGGCGGTGATCACCCGGACCGCGGCGGCGGCCGTTGCCCGTCCGCACACCCTCGAGGTCGACCACAACACCCACGGTCCGTCGCGGGGTCCGGCCGCGGCCGGGCAGGTCGCGCGGGCCCGGATCGCCACGATCTCGGCGTTGGCGGACCCGCACCGGCAGGAGACGATCCCCGCCCGGGACGGGTGCAGTCGGGTCACCGTGGTGGCTCGTGATCTCGGCGTGGAACCGGGTGCCCGTCCGAGGCCACCCATCCGCCCGGCCCCGAGCCCCCGC
>NZ_SCOY01000040.1:0-41669 GCF_005503035.1 Rhodococcus sp. Q | reverse complement strand
GTCTTTCTGTCGGCGGACGAGTTGGTGGTACTTCTCATCCTGCCGCGGAAGGACCCGTCCGCCTTGGTTGGCCCAGATCCTGGCCGGTGTCTACAACGTCATGACCCGCAACATCTAGGTGCAGGCGCTGCTATAGATCTGGGCCAATCGCACCGAGTGCCTGCGCGCTGCTCTCATCCGATGCCACGTACTGCGCCTCGATCCGCAGGAACACATCACGCATCGCCTCAACCTCAGCAATGTGATCCGTCAACGCCTGCACCATCGAATAGTCACCACCGGCGGCCTTCTTGCTGAACTTCTCCGCCAACGCGATACCGCTGGGGAAGGCGCCAAGCCCGTCGATGTGGCCGAGCGCATACGCACGATCCTTCAACTCGGCCAGAACTGCGATGTGTTTTGAACAGTGCTCTGCACACTTTCGTGCGGTCCCAATCTCCAGATAGAGATGTCCTTCGCTGACCGCCTCGGCCAGCGCCGACCATTCCGAGGTTCGATCCGTCATCGCAGTTCTCCTGAGTCTAGTTTTTGGAGTACGGAATCAGGACGGCCGCGGCGTCGCGGACGTAGTCGCAAGGACCAACGCGCGAGCTACTCGTTACCATCGCCGACACCATTGTGACCCCAAAAGGCGCGTCCACAGCCACGTAGCAGCGTTCACCGCGAGTGTCAGCAACGGTCTTGAATGCCAGAGCATGTTGCCCGTCGAGGTCGATGTCAGTGAACTCGGTAAAGTCCCCATTGCGCCGAATATCGCCCAACGCGTACGAGCCCGCGAACACCGTGACAAATTCGCTTGTGTTGTTCCATGCACACAGGTTCCACCCCGGCTGATTCACACCGAGGATGTCGCGATCCTCGGTCCCTGGGTCCAACCCGATAGACCGAATGGCATCATCCGGGATGTCGTCGCACGGATTGAACGCCGGCTGGCTGACCGTCGGATTCTCGGGTTCGGCCTGACCGCTGACTGTTCCGCAGCCCGCAACGAGCAGGCCAGTGCAGATCAGTCCCCCGACAACCACTTTCACCCTCATCCGCCCACCTCAGGGTCGATTGCAGCGAGTGCCTGCGCCCCACGCTCATCCGTTGCCACGTACTGCGCCTCGATCCGCAGAAACACGTCTCGCATCGCTTCAACCTCGGAGATGTGATCTGTCAGTGCCTGAACCATTGAGTAGTCGCCGCCGACGGCTTTCAGGCTGAACTTTCGTGCCAGCGCAATGCCGCTGGGAAATGTGCCCATTCCTTTGAGGTCCCCCAACGCTCTCGCTCGCTGTTGGACGTCGACAAGCTTGACGAGAAGGTCAGTGCAGTGGCGCGCACAGTTCTGGGCGACACCACGCTCGATGAGGAGGTCGCCGTTGTCTACGGCAACCGAGAGTGCGCTCCAATTATCAGACACAATGGACTCCTCGACTAGTTGCCCGCATATCGCCGAAACTCCGATGCACCGTCACGCGCCCGCACACATGGATCACCGTCGTCCGCATTGCGCACGGAAAAGGCCACCATCAACAAGCCATCGTGCGAGCCTGTCGCGACGTAGCACCGCACACTGATGGGCTCGACCGAATGAAACATGAGGGCAGGTTGACCATCCAGAGCGATGTCTTGGAAATCCTGGTAGTCCGTGTTGAGTCGGACGTCTGAAAGTGGAAGCCGGGCGGAGTAGGCGGTCATTGCCACCGAGTCGTCGTTCCAACCGCATATGTTCCAGCCGGGTTGATGTACACCCAGGATGTCCCGGCCCTCCGTAGCCGGGTCCATCCCGAGTTCGACAATGACCTCGTCAGGAATGTCCTCGCACGGATCGAAGGCTGGGTCGCTGGCGGTTGGATTCTCGGGTTCGGCCTGACCGCTGACGGTCCCACACCCCGAGACGAGCGCCGCAGCGCACAGCATCACCCCGATGGTCGTTCTCATGTTCTTCTCCCCCTGCAGAACGTGCGCACACTGTATCTAGACGCAGGCGGCGACCTGGAGGTTCCGTCTGTCACTCGGCAAGCTTCTGTTCACCGGCTCGCGCTACGGTGGGTGGCGCCCCGACCGGGTGATGAACACACGTGTGACCAGCAAAAGAGGAATGATGACCGACCTGAACGACCAGCCGCTGCAGTTGGATGGCGCTTTCGCGATCGCGACGGAGGATCGTGAGCAGTTGCATGCGCTGACCGTGCGGGCTCTGACGGAGTTCCTCGGCGAGGCTCCCGAGACCGACGAGGACGGCGACGTCGCGATCCCCGTGCACGGGTTCGGGCTGTTCGTGACGGTCGCGGAGGATGCGCCGCAGCTGCATGTGTGGGCGTCGCTGCTGGACGGCGTCACGGATCGCGCGAAGGCCGCCGAGCAGCTGATCGAGTTGGCGCACGAGTGGCCGCTGCTGCGTTTCGTGATCGACGGCGAGCACCTGCTGGTCTCGACGTTCGTCGATGCCGACCCGTTCGCGCCGCAGCATCTGCTGAACATCGTCGACGAGTTCCACGACCTCACCCACGACCTGGATGACGACTTCGCGGACCGTTTCGGTGCGACCCTCGACTGCGACGCCGACGACGTCACCTACGCGGGTGTGTGCGGCGGCGGGGGCTGCGGCGACGACTGCGCGTGCGGGCACGACGACGCCGGTGACCTCGGCGAGACCATTCCCGTCGGCGTCCCGAAGGTCTGACACACCCCGAACCACCCCCCGAAGGCCCGGCAGGCGTGACGTCTGCCGGGCTTTCGTCTGTCAGCCCACGGATGTCATCCCAACCGCAGCCCGCTGGCCCGCCGCACCTTCCTCCGTACAGCCTCGCGCACGGCGTCCTCGGTGCCGATGATCCGCACCTTGTCCTTGGCACGGGTGATGGCGGTGTAGAGCAGTTCGCGGGTGAGCAGCGAGGAGCGCTCGTCGGGGAGGATGACGGACACCGTGCCGTACTGGCTGCCCTGGCTGCGATGAATGGTCATGGCATACACCGACTGCGTTGACGACAGCCTGCTGGGGTGCAGGATCAGGGGTTCGGCGCCGCGGGCGAACGCGGCGACGAGTTCGCCGTCTCCGCGCCGGACCACGACTCCGGTGTCGCCGTTGTAGATCCGCGCGTCGTAGTCGTTCGCGGTGACGAGCAGCGGCCGGCCCGCGGTGAGCGCGTCGGGGTCGAGCCGGTGCCCGACTTCCGCGCCGATCCACTCCAAGGACGCCCGCTCCCACCACGCGACCCCGTACGGTCCGTCGCGGTGCGCGCACAACAGCCGGTGCCGCTCCGACAGGTCCAACGCCGCGGCCACGTCACCGGCTTCCGCGGCCTGCACCACGTCCACGGCGGTGCCCACCACCTGACGCCGCAGCGCGTCGAGATCGTCGGGTGCCAGGAACTCGATCTGGTCCCCGCCCGCGCGCAGCAGGTCGATGACGCGGTCCTCGTCTTCGTCGCGGACGGCGTCGGCGAGGGCACCGATGTCGCGGTCGAAGCGCCAGCCGCGGGTGAGGCGAACGATGCCGCCCCGCAACCGATCCCGCTCGCCTGTGGTCCACGTCTCGAGATCGGCGCCGACGACCCGGTCGAGCACCGGGTTCGCCGCGACCGTCACGGGCCGGTCCACGAGGTCCGCGAGCACGGCGCCCGCGTCGACGGATGCCAACTGGTTCGGGTCGCCGACGAGCACCAGGCGGGTCTGCGGACGCAGAGCCTCGAGGAGCCGACACATCATGGTCAGCGACACCATCGACGTCTCGTCGACGACGATGACGTCGTACGGCAGATGGTTGCCCGCGTGGTAGCGGGGCCCGTTGTGCCCCCAGCCGAGCAGGCGGTGCAGCGTCGACGCCGCGAGGGTCGGCGGCAGACCGAGCGATGCGTCCTGTGCTCGCACCGACTCCTGCAGCCGCGCAGCCGCTTTCCCCGTCGGCGCCGCGAGCCCGATGCGCAGGCCGTCGCCGTGCAGGCGGCGGAGCATGGCCAGCACCCGCGCGACGGTGTGGGTCTTGCCGGTGCCCGGGCCGCCCGCGATGACCGCCGTCCGGTGGGTCGCGGCAACGGCGACCGCCACGCGCTGCCGGTCCGGTTCGGCGCCGGGGAACATCTCGGCCAGTCCGGCGCGCAGCCCGTCCACGTCGACGTCGGGGTGATCGCCGGCTCGGGAGTCGAGGACGCGGCGCACCGTCTCCTCCTGCCGGTGGTACTTCTCCAGGTACAGGAGCGGACCGACGTCGGTGTCGACGAGCCGCAGCGGGCGCAGCGGACCGGCGGCGCCGCCGACGACGAGGGGGCTGGCGCGCAGCGCGTCGAGCAGCACCGCCGGCTCGGGCCACGGCAACGCGTCGAGGTCGATCTCGGACCCGTCCTCGGACTGGACGGCGTCGACACCGATGTCGCGAATCCCGTTGACCTCCAGACACACCGACCCCGATCGCACGGCCCGCACCGCGAGCGCCATCGCCAGCACGGCGTCCTCCGACGACTCCCCCGCCATCTGCGCGAGCCGCACCGCGATGTGCACGTCCGCGGCGCCGAGCACCTTCGCCTCGTTGAACACCCGCAGCGCACCCTTGCCGCGTTGCGCGATCCGCGCGTCGGTCATCGCGCACCCCCGTCGGTCGTGTGTCCGGCGAGCAGGTCGGACAGGTCGGTGATCAGCGCGGCAGGCGGGTGCCAGTCGAACACCCCGCACCCGTCCGGGGTGTCCGGCCCGGCCATGCCGCGAAGGAACAGGTACTGCACACCGCCGAGATGCACCTCGGGGTCGTATCCGGGCAGCCGCCACCGCAGGTAGCGGTGCAGGGCAACGGAATACAGCAGCGCCTGCAGCGGGTAATGGGAGCGCATCATCTCGGCGGCCATCGAGTCGCGGGTGAAGTGTCCGGTGGTCACGTCGCCGGGCACGATGCGGTTGGTCTTGTAGTCGACCACGACGAACCGCGGGCCGGGTAGCCGCAGGACCGCGTCGATGCTGCCGGTGAGGTAGCCGCGCAGCGGGACCGCGCCGAGGTCGGCCAGCTGGTCGGCGTAGGCAGCGAGGACGTCGTCGGCCGGTAGATGCCTGCGCAGCAACGCGACCGTGAGGTCCAGGGTCACCTCCGCCGTGGCGTCGTCGCCTCCTGCGAGGGGTAGCTCGAAATCCAACTCCGGCAGACGATCCGCAGGCACGATGGACGCCAGCGTGTGCGAATCGCCCGGCTCGTTCGAACCAGCCAGGGGGGTAGCGAGGACCGGCATCAGCGACGCGGCGAGCGCGTCCGAGTCCACGTCCGCGAATCCGGCTGCCACCTCCTCGCGGCAGCGTTGCAGCACCTCGGCGGTGAGGTCGTCGGCGGCGGTGTCGACGTATTCGAGTACCGCGTGGACGAGGGTGCCGAACGCGGCGCCGGCGGGCATCCCGTTCATCGGGGACGGCAGGTGCCCGTCGCCGGTGTCGGCGCCCGACGCCGTCAGGGGCGGTTCCTCGGGTTCGTCGTCGAGGGCCGGTTCCTCCGTCTCGCTCGCGACGGGCGCGAGAGCGTGCGCGGCGGCGGTGATGGCGGTGTAGGAGGTGCGGCGCCACTCGTCGTCGAGGACGCGATCGAACGTCGCTGCCCGCAACTTCTCCGTGCTCTCGTGTGGCGGGTTCCACGACCCCACCTCGATCGGATCGGGTGCGACGGTCTCCACTTCGACGCCGGGCACGCCGTCCGCCCACCGCGTGAACAGCTGCGCCACTTGCGGATCGGCGGGCACCGGCAGGCCGCGCGGCACCTCCAGCGCGCCCGGCACGCGGGCGAGCAGCATCCGATGCAGCGGCGCGGACGCCGTCGAC
The DNA here is from genome assembly GCF_005503035.1 of Rhodococcus sp. Q. Lineage (NCBI taxonomy): Bacteria > Bacillati > Actinomycetota > Actinomycetes > Mycobacteriales > Nocardiaceae > Rhodococcus > Rhodococcus sp. Q. The sequence continues at coordinate 35,891 of NZ_SCOY01000040.1, read as the reverse complement.
GTGGACGGCGCCCACCACAGGACCAGCGCGCACTTGGCGCGCGTCAGGGCGACGTACAGCAGGCGCAGTTCCTCGCCCGCCTCCTCCTCGTCGTGCCGCGTCCGGCGTTCGCGGTAGCCGGGGCCGTCGGGCCCGCCGACGTCGAGGATGCGCCGATGCTCGTCGTCGTGCAGCAGCAGTTTGTCGGGGGTCGGGTTCTTCGCCGCATCCCACCCGAACGGGACGTAGACGATCGGGTACTCGAGCCCCTTCGTCGCGTGAACGGTCGCGATCTGCACGGCGGCGGCATCGGAGTCGAGGCGACGACTGCGGTCCGCGGTGCCGACGTTGGGTTCGCGCATCCGGTCGGTGAGCCAGCGGGTGAGCGCGGTAAGGCCGAGACCCTGCGCGACGGCAACTTCGCCGAGCAGCTGCGCGATGTGGCGCAGGTCGGTCAGGCGGCGTTCGCCACCGACCCGGGCCAGCAGCCGAGATTCGAGGGTGCTCCACGCGGCGAGCCGCTCCACCATCGCCGCGAACCCCGCTGTCGCGAAGACGCGGCCGAGATCCCGGATGCCGCCGCCGATCTGCGCGACCAGTTCGTCGCCGCCGGAGTCGAGGTCGGTGGCGGTCTTCCCCAGCAGGGATGTCAGCGCGGCGAGCCGAACGCGGTCGGAGCGATGCGGCTGTTCCAATGCCTGCAGCACCCACAGCCAGTCCCGAGCGGCAGGCGTGACGAACACGCTGAGCCCACCGACCGTGACGGCCGGGATACCCGCGCGGTCCAGTGCGTCGTGCACCAGGGTGATCTGCCTGTTGGTGCGCACCAGCACCGCCACGTCGCCGGGCACGACGCCCCGCCCTCCCGAGGACGGCGAGCCGAGGTCGATCGTGGCCTCCCCCGACACCAGGCGCACGATGTCGGCGGCGACGTCGTCCGCGACCCGCGCCCGCAGCGGCGCGATCGCGGGATAACCGCTCTTGCCCAACGGTCCCGCGCCTGCACGGGTGAGGTACCGCAGCCGGATCGGCGGCACCCCCGTCACCCGTGATCCGTCGTTCGCGGCGGCGACGGGGTGCACGACGATGTCGGGATGTCCGAGCGCCGCACCACCCTGCACGTGCGCGAGCGCGTCTAGCAGGGGCTTGTCGCTGCGCCAGTTCTTGGTCAGTTCGAGGGTGCGGGATTCGGTGACGGCGTCGAGGTACGCGTACACCTCGGCGCCGCGGAACGCGTAGATCGCCTGCTTGGGGTCGCCGACGAGGATCAGGGTGGCACACCCGTGGAACGCGGCCTTGAGGATCCCCCACTGCAACGGGTCGGTGTCCTGGAATTCGTCGACGAGGACCACGTCGTACCGCTCCCGCACCCGCCGCCGAGCATCCTCGCCGCGGTCGCGGTCGGTGAGGACACCGTGCAGCAGGGCAGGCAGGTCGTCGAAGTCGCGGATACCCGCGGCGCGTTTGCGGCGACGCACCTCGTCCCGGACGGACTGGGCGAACGCGACCGCATCGCCGGCCGCGGTGCCGTCCGCGTTCGCGGGGGCGAGGACGGCCTGCGGGTCGAAGATGGCCGCCCGCGCCGCTTTTCGCGCCTCCTCGGGAGTGAGCGTCGGGTCGGGTTCGCGCCCGAACCGGCTCAGGTAGAGGTCGGAGACGGCCTGGGCGATCAGGTCGGTGGCTTCCTCGACGAGTTCGGTGTCGGGGTCGCGTTCACCGGCGATGCCGATGCTGTCGAGCATCCGCTGGCAGAAGCTGTGGGTGGTCGCGATGGTGGCGGCGTCGAAGTTCGACAGCGCCTGCAGGAGCCGCTGACGCCGCAGCGTCACCGTGTCGGGGTCGGCACCGGCGAGGAACGCGACCAGATCGTCGCTGCTCGCGGCGGGGTCGGCGAGGCCCGCGGCGACGGCGGCGAAGCGGTCGCGGGTGCGTTCGCGTAGTTCCTTCGTGGCGGCGCGGCTGAACGTCACGAGCAGCAGTCGTTCCGGGTCGACACCGAGTTCGGCGACGTAGCGGACGGCCAACCCGACGATGGCGTACGTCTTGCCGGTGCCCGCGCTGGCTTCGAGGACCGTGGTTCCGGTGGGCAGCTCGCCGAGCAGGTCGAACGCGGCGCGGTCGGTGGCGGCGGTCATCAGGCGGCTCCGATGGTCTCGGCGGCGAGCAGCGGCGCCCACAGCGTGCGCGCGTGTTCACCGAATTCGGTGCCCTCCGACCCGGGCGCTCCGGCTGCGGTGAGCACCGTGATCGGTGCGTCCTCCCCGTACAGGTACGCCACGTGCTTGTCCTTGGCGTCGCCGAAGAGACTCGACCATTCCTTCTCGGCGGAGTCGAGGGCGGATGCGACGGCGTCACCCCCGGCGCGGCGTTGGGCGTAGGCGGCGGTGGCAGCGGTGACGATGGGCAGCGGCGCTCGAAGACCGTTGTCCCGCAGCGCGATCAAGAAGTCGAGCTGCGCACGGGCGTCCGCGGGCGCCACCAGGTGCGAACGCCACGCCGTCGGCCGCCGCATCGGCGCCTTGCCCGTGGTGTCGGCCTTCCACTGCCGGTCCGGGTACGACGCCGCCAGTGCCAGCACCTGCACCCACGCGGTGAGCCGGTGCTTCGGGCCGAGCTTCGAGTAGGTGGTGCGGGCGACGACGTCGCCGTGGACGCCGCCGACGCTCCCGACGAGACGACGACCCCCGAGGTCGAGATCGATGTCGACGGTTTCGGGCCGGCCCGGCACCCGACCCGCGGACCCGAGGACGCGTACCGCCTCCTCGATGCCCGCCAGCGCGCGACCCCCGAGCGCGGCGGGGGGCAGGGTGCCGCGACGCCACTCCGCCTGCCGGAACTCGGCGATCGCGTCGGCGATGTCGCGGTCGTCGGCGAGGACCGCGGTGAGCATGCGTTCGCCGATCGACCACGCGGCGAGGGAGTCCAGTTCGAGGTCGAGGGAGTCGGCGATCTCCTCGTCGAGGTCCGCGATCCGCACACCGAGACGCTGTTTGAGGAAGGCCTGGGTGGGGTGGACGACGAACGCGACGAGGTCCGCGAGATCGACGTCGCCGCGTTCCGGTTCCGCCAGCGGTGCGGGCAGGAACTCCGGTTCCGGAAGGGCGGGCCGCTGCGCCGCACGCGCTCCCGCGAGCGCGGCGGGGTCGAAGCTGAACGGGTGGTCGGGACGAAAGTTGCGGGGATCGAACGGCTGCAACGGATGCGACCGTACGAGGATCTCGGACGCGCCGACCATCGTGTCGAGGACGTCGCGGACCTCGCTCAGCGGGATCGCCGGCGGCCGCGGCGCACCACTTACCGGATCCATACCCGTGTAGAACAGCAGCAGCCGCTCCCCCGTCGCGCCGATCGCGTCCAGCAGCAGTTGCCGGTCCTCGCTACGCGGATCCCGTTCCCCCGGAAGCGGAGTGCGACCGAGGACGTTGTCGCCGTCCACTCCGGGACTGCGGGGGAACGCCTCATCGTCGAGGCCGAGCAGCGCGACCACCCGGTGCGGCACCGACCGCATCGGCACCATCGTGCACACCGTCAACTCGCCGGTGCGGAAGTTCGAGCGGGTGGGACGCCCCGCGAGCCGTGACGCCAGCATGGCCCGCACGTCCGCCAATCTCAGTTCCGCGGTGCCGTGCTCCATCGCGGCCGCCAGTTCGCGATGCGCCTGCCCCAACTGCCACGCGTCCCGCTCGCGGACGTCGACCACCAGGTCGAGCGCCCGGGTGAGGGCGGCGGCCCACTCCGGTGTCGGCTGCGGGCCCGTCAGCCCCCGCAGTGCGACGTCGAGCCGGTCGACGAATTCGGCCAGCTTGCCGGTGAGGTCGATGTCGTTGCTGTCGACGCCGCCGAGCGGCAGCGTCAGCCCCAGCCAGTCGCCGTCGGTGTCGTCGGCCGCGGCGCCGAGCAGGATGCGATCGAGCGCCGAGCGGACGGTGTTCTGTGCGAAGTCCGGCAGCCCGTACGCGGTGCGTTCCCGCGGCCCGATACCCCAGCGGGCACCGGCGGCGGTGGTCCACTCACGGAGTCGTTCGATGTCGTCGTCGGTGAACGCGAACCGGCGGCGTACCGGCTCCGCGTCGGCGAGATCGAGGATCTGACTGGCCGTGACGCGACCGTCCGCGAGTTCGAGCAGCGACGCGACCACGGCGAGCACCGGATTGGTCTGGTGCAGTGCACGGTCCGCGAGCCGCACCCGCAGCCCGTGACCGGGATGCCCGATGCCGTCCTGCCCGAACGCCGCCCGGATCAGCGGCGCGTACGTCTCGACGTCGGGGCACATGATCAGCACGTCGCGGGGTTCGAGGTCGTCCAGGTCGGTGAACAGGTGCAGCAAGGATTCGCGCAGCACCTCCACCTGCCGCGCCGGGCCGTGGCAGGCGTGGATCTGCACGGATCCGTCATCGTCCGCGCTGCTCGGCTCCCGATCGGCTGCCAGGTCGCCCTGCAGCCGTCCGAGCAGCGTCGCAGGCCGCGGCGGCGCGGCGTGATCCTCGTGCGCGACGCCGTCCGTACCGATCCGAAACTGCAGTTCCCGCACGTCACGGCCCAGGCTCGCGAGCAGCGGGTGCGTCACGGCGAGCCCGGAGTGGTCGCCGGCGCGGGTCGAGGGCGGTTCGAGCCGCGTCAACGCGTCGAACATCGCTGCACTGGGGTGCGGAACCCACAGGTGCACATGACGATTGACTGCCAGCGCGCCGAGCACGTCGAGCTGCGCCGTGGTCAGCCGGGTCGGTCCGAACACGGAGATCCGTTCGGGCAGATCCACGACGTCGGGCCGCTCCCGCAGCGCCTCGCACGCCGGTGCCAACCGCTCGGCGGGGCTTTCGGCACCGATCCGGTCGCGCAGGCGACGCCACAGGTGCGCCTGCCACACGAGGTCGGGCGGCAGGTCGCCGCCCGCGCCGTCGGTGTCGCGGCCGGCGGCCCAGTCGACGAGCATCCCCGGACGCTGCACACCGTAGGTGCGGAACAGTTCGGCCAGGTGAGCGGCGGTGCCGTAGCGGCGCCCGACACGGTGACCGGACGGTTCGTCGCGGCCCAGGTGCCGGGCCAGGACCGCGGCCCACGGATCGTCCAGGCTGTCGTCGACCACGTCGAGGAGCGTCCACAGCACGCGCGCCGGGTGCCACGGGTCGGTATCCGCGGTGGCGCCGGTGACCGCGGCCAGCGCGTCGTCGACCAGACGGGTCGGGGACGGGAACTCGATGTTGGCGGCGATCCCGTCCGCCCCCGTCGGCGCCGCACCGAGGACACTCGAAAGTCGTTGCGTCAGCCACCGTTCCACGCCCTTCGCGGGGACGGCGACGACCTCGCGGGCGAACGGGTCCGGCAGCGGGACGACGAGAACCTTCGCGAGCGCGTCGGCGAGCACGTCCGAACGTTCGGCGCGGTGCAGAGTCAGCAAGCGAGGCCCCCTCGATCGGTTCGAAACAGGCTTACCACAGCGTTCCGACAGCGCACCGGACGTCCCGCGTGCCTGGTCACGGCGTTCACAGGCCTGTCCGCGCACGCACCCCGGTTGTGCACGCCGAATACCCGTGCGCACCCGTCGAAACCCCTGCGAACCGCCCGCTGCCAACGAGTTGAATTTGTCACACAACGCCCACTGAACGGGCACACAGGCTGTGCTCCAGGCCACGTCGTGGGGTAGTGATGATCGAAAGACTAGATCGATTTTCACCCCTTGAAGAGGTAGCGATGTCCGACGCAGTAGCCATCGGTGATGGCATCTTCCAGATCACGGTTCCGATGACCCACAACCCGTTGGGCAGCACGCTGATCTACGCGATGGAGTCGCCGAACGGCGTCGTCCTCGTCGACACGGGCTGGGACGGCGACGAGGGTTGGGAGGGCCTGACCGGCGGACTCGAGTCGATGGGCCACTCGATCACCGACGTCGAGGGCGTCGTCCTCACCCACTTCCACCCCGACCACACCGGCCTGTGCGGACGGGTCCGGGAGGCGTCGGGAGCGTGGATCGCGATGCACGAGGCCGACAACGAGATGTTCCGGTTGATGTCGTCGGGACACACCGCGGAGTGGCTCGAGGATCAGATGGTGAACCTGCGCCGAGCGGGTGCGTCCGACGCGGACTGCGAGGCCTACCGGGCGGCGACGCACCTCAAGCCGCCTGCCGGCCCGGAGTCGGCGGCGGATCGCATCCTCACCGGTGGCCAGGTGATCCAGTTGGCGGGCGGCCGCACCCTGCGGATGGTCTTCACGCCCGGTCACACCCCCGGCCACGCGTGCTTCCATCTGGAGGACGCCGACGTCATGTTCACCGGCGACCACGTCCTGCAGAAGACGACGCCGCACGTCGGGAACTTCATCTACCCTCTGGAGGAGCGGGACGCGCTCGCCGAGTTCATGAGCTCACTGGAGCGGGTGCAGTCGATGGGCGTCACGCGTGGACTCGGGGCGCACGGCCTGCCGATCACGGACCTGCCGGGGCGCGCGAAGGAACTCGTCGAGCACCACGAGGAGCGCCTTGAGCACCTGTACGACGCGTTCGGCGACGACGAGATCACGCTGTGGGAGGTCGCCGAGCGGATGAAGTGGTACCGGGCGTGGTCCGACTTCCACCCGCTCGCGAAGGGCATGGCGGTGTCCGAGGCCGCGGCGCACCTGCGTCACCTCGTCACCCGTGAGCAGGTTGTCCAGGTGCAGGGCTCCGAGCCTGCCCGCTTCGTTCGCGTGTAGACCGCTGCGCCGCCTGTGAGCCTTTCCGGTCCTCCTGGCACCGGAAAGGCTCACAGGCTCTAGCGCAACTATTGGACGTCCCATAATCTGACGTACATGAGTCTCGACCCCCGCACCCACACCCTCGACGGCATCCTGCGACGCTCGGCGGCGAAGTTCCCCGACCGCGCCGCACTGATCTTCGACGGACGCACCCACACCTACCGCGACCTCGACGACGCCGTGAGCCGCGCCGCCGCACACTTCACCGCACTCGGCCTCGAACCGGGCGACCGCGTCGCGGCGTACGGCACCAACTCCGATGCCTACGTCATCGGCTTCCTCGCCTGCGCCCGCGCCGGCCTCGTGCACGTTCCGGTGAACTACGCGCTCAAGGGTGAAGAACTGACCTACCTCGTGTCGCAGTCGGGCGCGCGTGCCGTGCTCGTCGATCCCCCGCTGGCAGGCGTCCTCGACTCCGTTCGCGGCGACCTGCCGGGCGTCGCACACGTGCTGCCCCTGCGTGACGCCGACGGATCGCTGCTCGAGAAGTCGCTGACAGGCGAGGCCCCCGTGTTCCCGCCGCGTGCCGCCGCGACCGACCTGGCTCAGCTCCTCTACACCTCGGGCACGACGTCGAAGCCCAAGGGCGCCATGATGACCCACGAGGCACTCGCCTACGAGTACGTCTCGTCGGTGATCGCCCTCGACCTCAAGGCGGACGACAACCCGCTGATCGCGATGCCGCTGTATCACTCGGCGGGCATGCACGTGTTCATGCTTCCGTACCTGTCGGTGGGCGCGACGGTGAACCTGATGGCGGCGCCGGACATTCCGGAGATCCTGCGCCGGATCGAGGAGGACCGCATCGGTTCGCTGTTCCTCGCGCCGACGGTGTGGGTGCCGCTCGCGAACCACCCCGACCTCGACACCCGCGACCTGTCGTCGCTGCGCAAGGCCCAGTACGGCGCGTCGATCATGCCGGTGACGGTGCTGAACCGGCTGCGCGAGCGCTACCCCGACCTCGGCTTCTACAACTGCTTCGGCCAGTCCGAGATCGGGCCCCTCGCCTGCGTGCTGCGGCCGGAGGAGCACGAGGACCGGCCGTCGGCGTGTGGGCGTGCCGTGTTCTTCGTCGAGACCCGGGTCGTCGACGCGGACGGCAACGACGTCGCCGACGGCGACTCCGGCGAGATCCTCTACCGGTCCCCGCAACTGTGCCAGGGGTATTGGGAGAACCCGGACGCGACGGCGGAGGCGTTCCGCGACGGCTGGTTCCACTCCGGCGACCTGGTCACCCGCGACTCCGACGGTTTCGTCACCGTCGTGGACCGCATCAAGGACGTCATCAACACGGGCGGCATCCTCGTCGCGTCGCGTGAGGTCGAGGACGCTCTCTACACCCATCCGGCGGTCGCGGAGGTCGCGGTCATCGGCACCCCGGACGAGAAGTGGATCGAGGCGATCACCGCGGTCGTGGTGCTGCGCGACGGTCAGGAGGCGACGGCCGACGGCTTGATCGGGTACGTCAAGGAGCGGATCGCACCGTTCAAGGTGCCCAAGCAGATTCGCTTCGTCGACGCACTGCCCCGCAACCAGAGCGGCAAGCTGCTCAAGCGCGAGCTGCGCACCGAGGCCTGATGGGCGGCGGGTCGCGGCGCGTGCCGCGACCCGCTACATCGACAGTGCCATCCGGGCGAACCCGCGCGCCCAGTCCGGTGGCACCCCTCCGATCGGACCCAGCGCCCCGATCGTGGAGAGAAAATCCTGGGTCGGCGCGGCCACCCAGGACACGTCGAACTGGGTGAGCGCGCTGCCGTCCTCGTTCCACCATCCCAGTGCGGCGAGGCCTTCGCTCATCGCCACGCGCCGCTCGTCTGCCGACGCACCGGCCGCGACGGTGAGCAACAGCAGAAGCCCCGCCTCTCGTTCGATGGGCTCGCTGCCGAGGGGAAGGGTGGCGAGCACGTGCTCCCACAGGTCGTCGTCCCGGTCCAGCAACTCCGCTCCCCGCTTCGACAGCACCAGCTTGCCCTTGTGCTTCCGGATCAGGCCGAGAGTTTGCGCGGAGTCCCGGAACCGCTGAATGTACGAGTTGTCGACTTCTCGGGTGCTGTCGGGCAGGCACCGGTCACCCCAGTCGAGTTCGCTGCGGGCGGCTTCGACGTGGGCGGGCGGCACGTAGCCGGACGCCGTCAACGTGATGCCGTCGTCGCCGATCCTCCGGAGCAACCAACGCAGGTGGGTCAGCGCACCGTCCTGCATGTCCACCGTGCGGACGTCGGAACGCACCTGCAGGTGGGCCCGGGCCATCAACGCGTGGACATGCGGCGCCGCCTGGTACGCGATACGCGTCAGCAGGGGCTCCACCTGCGATCCGATCACCGGCGGGAACAGTCGCATGGCGTCCCGCGCGGCCAGCATCATGTTGACGTCGGCGGCCGAGAAGGACTCGGGTTCGAAGGCACCGGCCCAGCCCACCAGCGGCGCGTGCGCGGGACGCTCCGGGTCCGCGAGGGCGTCCGTCAATCTCGCGTAGCCGGACACGCCGCCGCAGTCCTCGGGCGGGCAGGCCCGCTCGCCCGCGATGCAGTGCGCCCCCTCGGGCGACTGGTCGTGGTCGATGCCGTCGAGGACGACCGTGTGCTCCCAACCGTCACCGAAGTCGTACTCGTACACGAGGGCGTCACCGGGTGCGGTGAGGACGTCGTCGAGCCGCACCATGTCCTCGCATCGGGACCCGTTCGCGAACCCTTCCTCGATGCACGAGCGTGTCGCGAACCGTTCGACGCGACCGGGATCGTTCGGGTCCGGGCGTCGCCATTGATGCAGGTGGGAGTCGGTCCATCCCATGACGGTCTGCAGCACGGGATGCAGTTCGTCGAGCCTCGAGGTGGACCTGACGGTCAGGCTCCGCCACACCTCCGGAGTGACGCCGTCGAGTGAGATCCGCAGGCGGTAGGCGACGGCACCTCCATTCGGTGGCACCGGCCGGCTGCCCGCCGCCTCGACGAACGCCCGCAGCTCGTCGGGGTCGGTGGGCACGACCCGCAGGCGTCTTCCCGGTTCGAAGGCTCCCATTCGGCAACCCTAGGACAGATCGGGGACGCCGACAGGGCACGCAGGAACGCCCCCATCGAAATGCAACACGTTCTACCATGCGGGACATGAGCATCCTCATCGACGACCGCGCGCGCGTCCGAACGCTGACTCTCGACCGTCCCGACGCGCTCAACGCGTTCAACGAGGCCCTCTACGACGCGGCCACCGAGGCGCTGCGGGACGCCGCCGAGGATCCGTCGGTGGCGGTGGTGCTCCTGACCGGCAACGGACGCGCGTTCAGCGCGGGCACCGACCTGCGGGAGATGCACGCCCGCACCAGCGACCCGAACTTCCAGCCCGGCAAGCACGGCTTCCTCGGCCTGATCGACGCACTCACCGAGTTCCCGAAGCCGCTGATCGTCGCCGTCAACGGCCTCGGCCTCGGTATCGGCACCACCATCATCGGGTTCGCCGACCTCGCATTCATGTCCACCTCGGCGAAGCTGAAGTGCCCGTTCACCGGTCTCGGCGTGGCACCGGAGGCCGCGTCGAGCTTCCTGCTGCCCACCCTCATCGGACGGCAGAACGCCGCGTGGGTGCTGATGAGCTCGGAGTGGATTCACGCCGAGCAGGCGAAGGAGATGGGCCTCGTCTTCCAGGTGTGCGAGCCGGACGATCTACTGGACGTCGCTCGCAAGCACGCCGAAGTACTTGCCGCCAAACCGATCTCGAGTCTCGTTGCGGTGAAACAGACGATGACGGCGCCGCTGCGCGCCGAGATCGCCGCCGCCCGCGAACGCGAGAACGCCTGCTTCGCCGAACTCATGGGTGGGCCGGCGAACATCGAGGCGCTCGTCGCCTTCGCCGAGGGACGCGAACCCGACTTCACGAAGCTTCCCGCGGGAGCCTGACCACGTCGCGGGGCTTCAGCGAGCGGCCATGGCCGCGATTCGGATGTCGCGGGTGCGTTCCTGGTGCGCCACCATGAGGGCCCTGGCGCGGTCGCCGTCCCCGTCGACGACGGCCTCGTGGATGCCGCGGTGCTCGTGTTCGATGGCCGCCAGGTTCGTGGGGGCCTTGGACTCCTCGGCGTCGTAGACCGCGAGTTGGGCGTCGAGACGTTCCATCAGTTCGGTGATCGTCGGATTGTGGGCGGCGACGCGAAGTGCAGTGTGCCAGTCGTTGTGCAGCCGCAGCGCGGTCTCCGCGTCCGGCGCGGTGACGGCGCGGTCGAAGAGGCCGATGAGGCGTGCGAGGTCGAATTCGGAGCGGCGGGTGGCGGCCGCGAACGCGACCGCGGATTCGAGCGCGATGCGCGCCTCGCAGATCGCGATCACCTCGTCCTCGGTGCGCACCCGGACGACGTAGCCGCGTGTCACCTTGGTGACCAGGCCCTCGAACTCGAGCCGCTGCAACGCCTCGCGCACGGGGGTGCGCGACACCCCGAGTTGCACGCCGACGGTGGCGGGGACCAGGAGTGATCCCGGCAGGTGTGCTCCTCCGGTGATGCGTGCGCGCAGCTGCGCGTAGGGCGATCTGTCGTCTGGCACTGCGGCCCCTCACCTCGTGTTCGCGCGTAGTGGACAGAGATACGTCTACCAGCGCCGTCGGGGTCGACGGAAGGGTTTGAATCCGTGTGTATACAAATGTCGTCATTAGCGTTCATCTGCATTTACATGGCTCTCGCACCGCAGCACGCGAGGAGACCCATGAGCACCGCATCACCCACACCGCAGGCGGCAGACCATGCCTGACACCGCCCTCACATCACCCCCGGTCACCCGGTCCACCCCCGAGACGCCCGCACGTGGGCGCACGGTGCGGCTACCCCGTGCCACCGCCTTTCTGCCGTGGGTGGTTCCGGTCCTCGTTCTCCTCGGCTGGCAGTGGGCGTCGTCGAACGGAGTGATCTCGGCGGCGATCCTGCCGCCCCCGAGCAAGGTGCTCGACACCGCCGGGACCCTCTGGGGCAGCGGAGAATTGCAGAACCACCTGCTCGTGAGCGTGCGCAGAATCGTTCTCGGCTTCACCATCGGCGCCTCGATCGGCCTGATCCTCGGCTTCGCGGTCGGGCTCTCCCGGATCGCGGAGGGCCTGGTCGACCGGACACTGCAGATGGTCCGCGCGCTTCCGCACCTCGCCCTGGTGCCCCTGCTGATCGCCGCGTTCGGTATCGGGGAGGTTCCGAAGGTGGTGCTGGTGACGCTCGGCGTCATCTTCCCCGTCTACCTCAACACCGTCGCCGGGATCCGCACGGTCGACCCGAAGCTCGTGCAGCTCGGCGAGTCCTACGGGCTCGGACGAGGCGAACGCATCAGGCAGATCGTTGTGCCCGGCGCGATGCCGATGATCCTCACCGGCCTGCGCTACGCGCTCGGCGTCGCCTGGCTGACGTTGGTGATCGCCGAGACCATCGCGACGAGCGAGGGCATCGGCTTCCTCGCACAGAACGGCCGCGACCTGCTCCGCAACGACCGCATCGTCCTGGCGATCCTCCTCTACGCCGTTGCCGGACTCCTCGCCGACCAGCTGATCCGGTTCGTCGAGGCCCGCGTACTGCGCTGGAATCCGAACTATCAGAAGGAGATCCGCTGATGACCTCCGACACCCTCGTCGGCCTCGACCTCCTCGGCGTCGGGCACAGCTACCGCGACACACGCGTTCTCGACCAGATCGACCTGTCCATCGCCCCCGGTGAGTTCGTCACGTTCCTCGGGCCGAGCGGTGTCGGCAAGTCGACGCTGCTCCGCATCCTCGCCGGACTCGAGGAGCCGACGGAGGGCCGCGTCCAACCGACCGCCGACCGCCGCGTCGTCTCCCGCATGATGTTCCAGGAAGACCGTCTCCTCCCCTGGCGCACCGTCCTCGACAACGCGACCCTCGGCACCCGCGGACGCAAGGACGAGGCGGCCGCCCTGCTGAGCGAGGTCGGCCTCGCGGGACGCGAGAACGACTGGCCCTCGGAGCTTTCCGGCGGCCAGCGGCAACGGGTCGCCCTCGCCCGGGCGTTGCTGCACCGACCGGACGTGCTCCTGCTCGACGAGCCGTTCGGCGCGCTGGACGCCATCACCCGGGTCACGATGCAGCAGTTGCTCGAACGCATGCTCGCCGAACACCCGCGGACCGTCCTGCTCGTCACCCACGACGTCGAGGAAGCCCTCGTCCTGTCCGATCGGGTGCTGTTGCTCACCGAGCGCGGCATCACCCGGGAACTGCGGATCGACCAGTCCCGACCCCGTCACCGCGGTGACAGCAGGCTGGCCGGATGGAAGGAGGAGTTCCTGGACGGACTCCTCGAAGCCGACCGCGCCCTGCACTCGTAGATCCACCCTCGAAAGGCCACCATGTCTCCCCTCACCACCTCCCTGAACCGGCGCGGCTTCCTCAGGGCCACCGGCGCTGGCCTCCTCGGCCTGACGGCACTGTCGCTCGCCGCTTGCAGCTCCGACACCGCCGCTGCCGACGACGGCCCCCTCGCCCAGGTTCGATACGCGCTGATCGGCGACGGCAACGCCGAGCCGGGCACCCTGCTGCGCAACAACCTCGGCGGATTCGACCTCGGTGCGGACCTCGGCGTTCCCGTCGAATGGCCCACCGGCTTCCCGGCATCACTCCCCGTGATGGAGGCGATCAAGGCCGGCAGTGTCGACTTCTCCTTCGCCACCGCCACGGCCGTGATCTACGCGATCGGCGGCGGCGTTCCCATCGTCCCGCTGGTGGCGTACCCGCTGCCGAGCGACGAGGTGGACGTCCTCGTTCCGCAGGGCTCCGACATCCGCTCCGCCGCGGATCTCAAGGGCCGCAAGGTCGCCGACCATCGCGGGACGACCGGTACCTACAGCCTCGTCAAGTACCTCGAATCCGCGGGCCTGACTCTCGACGACATCGAGTACGTCAACCTCACCGCCGCCGACGCGGAGGCCGCGTTCGCGCAGGGCAAGGTCGACGCCTGGATCACGTGGCAGCCGACGGCGGAACTCGCCAAGCGCAAGCACAACGCCACGACGCTTCCGGACGTGAAGACCTACGACTACGCATTCTTCGTGGCGAGCGAGTCGTTCGCGAACAATCATCCGGAGGCAGCCGCCGCCCTCGTCCGGAACGTGCGGGACGCGCAGCGTTGGATCGAGGCGAACCCGGAGGACGCGGTCGCAGAGTTCACCCGTCTCGGCGGTTTCGGCGGCAGCGAACTCGAAGCCCAGGTGTATCTCGACCTCGTGAAGTCGGGCCGCCTCTCCTACTCCGGTGCGGGCCAGTTCACCTCGGTCGGCGCCGACGCGATCGCGGGCACCCAGGACCTCGCCGACAACTTCCACCGCCTCGGAATCTACCCCGAGCAGGTCGACGTGGCGTCCTGGCTCCAGGATCCGCGCTTCGACTCGATCAAGTCCGCCATCGACCAGGAACTCGCGAAGTAGGCCATCCCCCATGACTTCCCAGATGCACCTCGCTGCTTTCGTCACCGCCGGCCCCGGACGTCCCGGAGGCTGGCGCCACCCCGCGTCCGTCCCCGGGTGGCTGTCCGCCGAGTACTACCAGAACATCGCGCGCACCCTCGAGGACGGCCGGTTCGACCTCGCGTTCTTCGCCGACATCCTCTCCGTCCCGGACCGGTTCGGGTCCAGCACCGACACCCAGCTCCGCAACGGCGCCCTCGGGTCGATGCGGCTCGATCCGCTGCACGTGCTCTCCGCGATGGGCGCCGTCACCCGGCACCTCGGGCTCGCGGCCACCGTCTCCACCACGTACGCGCAGCCGTTCACCGTCGCCCGCTCGTTCGCGAGCCTCGACCACCTCACCTCGGGCCGTGCCGCCTGGAACGTGGTCACCTCGTTCCAGGAGTCCGAGGCCCGGAACTTCAACCGGGACGAGCAGTTCCCCCGCGAGAAGCGGTACGAACGGGCCGACGAGTTCCTCGAAGTGGCCGCGAAACTGTGGGACAGCTGGGACGACGACGCCCTGATCCTCGACACCGCGGAGCCGCTCTTCGCCGAACCCGCCAAGGTCAACGCCATCGACCACAAGGGCGAATGGTTCACCGTCCAGGGCCCGCTCAACGTGCCCCGGCCCCCGCAGGGCTACCCGGTCGTCATCCAGGCAGGCGCATCGGCCAAGGGCAAGGACTTCGCCGCCCGCTGGTCCGACGTCATCTTCTGCAGCCACGCGTCCCTCGAGTCCGCGCAGGACTTCTACCGCGAGATCAAGGAACGCGCCGCCGCGCACGGTCGCGACCCGGAGCAGGTGAAGATCCTGCCGTCGATCGCGCCGGTCGTCGGCGCCACCACCGACATCGCCCGGCAGACCGCGGACCTGCTGTTCGACCTCGTCCCACCGCTCGGCGGCCTGTCCACCCTCGCCTACCACCTCGACGTGGACCTCTCCACGTTCCCGCTCGACGAACGACTGCCCGATGTCGAGGTCCCCGGCGTCGAGGGCCACTACCGGGAGGTCCGCGAGATCACCGAGCGCGAGGGCCTGACCCTGCGGGAGCTCGGCAAGCAGTACGGCGGACGCGTCGAGGGCGGATTCATCGGCACCGCAACCGATGTCGCCGACGGACTCGAACAGTGGTTCACCGAGGGTGCCTGCGACGGCTTCATGGTGCAGGCGCCGTACCAGCCCGGTGGCTTCGAGGATTTCACCCGCCAGGTCGTTCCCGAACTCCAGAAGCGCGGCCTGTTCCGCACCGAGTATGAGGGCGCCACGCTTCGCAACAACCTCGGCCTCGACCGCGCCCGCACCGGGGAGTGGGCGAACCGAATCCCCGTGTCCCCGAGCGCCACCCGATGACGACGTCGGTAACCGACCCCGCAACGCCAGTCACCTCCGCCGCTGGAACGACGGTCGCCTCCGTCTCCGGCCACACCATCGCGGGCGTACCAGGACGGTTCGTGCTGGACGCGCGCACCAACCACCTCGTCACCGACTCGCGACTCGGGCCCGGCGAGGCCGTCCAGGCAGGTGAACTGTTCCTGTCGGCGCTCGTCTCGTGCGCGATGGCCAACATCGAGGCCACCGCGCACGAACTCGGCGTGCCCCTGACGGGGATTTCGGTGGACGCGCAGCACCGCCGCGGTACCGAGGATCCGACGCGCTACGACTTCACCCGGCTGACGATCACGGTGCGCGGTGTCGAGCAGCGCGACGCCGACGCACTCGGTGCACGGTTCGTGGCGGCCTGCCCGATCTACAACACCATCCGCCGAGGTGGTGGTGTCGACCTGACTGTCGTCGCGGCGTGACGCGTCCCCGAGCCCGCCATCATCCGATGGCGGGCTCGGGGCGCCGCCGCACGTACAGGTCCATGACGGCGTGCAGCATCACGTTCCCGCCGGCGTCCCGCAACTCACTTGTGGTGGTCACGAGACCGCGACCGTGGTCGTCGAGCACGATCTCGTCGACACGGATCGTCCCGGTGAGGGTGTCGTCGGGTCGCACCGGCCGCCAGAACCGCACGTCGCGCACCCCGCGGCCACAGATGACGCTGAGGTGCCGATACCACCCGAGCGCCGAAAGGCGTTGCAGCACCGACATGGAGTGGAGTCCACTCGCGATCAGTCCGCCGAAGGCGCCCTTCGCGGCGGCCTCGGCGTCCACGTGGAAGTCCTGCGGATCCCAGGTGCCCGCGAAGTCGAGGAGTTCCGCTTCGGTGACGGTGTGCTCGCCGAGTTCGACCACGTCGCCGACGGTCAGATCCTCCGCATACTTAACAGTGCTCACGACCTCGATGGTGCCAGAGCTACGCCCCGAGGATCACAGCGCCTTGGCGATGATGCCCTTCATGACCTCGTTGGCGCCCGCGTAGATGCGCTGGACGCGGGCGTCCTCGTACATCCGCGCGATCATGTACTCACGCATGTAGCCGTAGCCTCCGTGCAGCTGCACGCACCGGTCGACGACCTCGCACTGCTTGTCCGTCAGCCAGTACTTGACCATCGCGGCCTCGGCGGGGTCGAGCTCACCGCGCAGGTGCGACTGGATGCAGTGGTCGAGGAACACCTCGCAGGTACGGGCGATGGTCTGACACTCCGCGAGCTCGAAGGCTGCGTTCTGGAACTCGAACAGCGTGTGCCCGAACGCTTCCCGGTTTCGCGTGTAGGTGACGGTCTCCTGAACGGCCCGGTTCATCGCACCGGACGCCTGCGCGCCGATGATCAGCCGCTCCTGCACCAGCTGCGCCATCAGCTGCCCGAAGCCCTGCCCCTCCTCACCGAGCAGGTTCGACACCGGGACACGGACGTCGGTGAACGACAGTTCGGACGTGTCCGCCCCGTGCTGGCCGACCTTGTCGAGGACGCGGCCGACTGCGAATCCGGGCTGGTCCCGCAGGTCGACGATGAGCATCGACACACCCTTGGCGCCCGCCTTGGGGTCGGTCTTGACGGCCATCACGATGACGTCCGCGGACGAGCCGTTGGTGATGAACGTCTTCGACCCGTTGACGACGTACTCGTCGCCGTCCCGGATCGCGGTCGTCTTGATCGCCTTGAGGTCCGATCCTGCGCCGGGTTCGGTCATGCCGATCGCGCCGAGGATCTCACCGGTCGCCATCCCCGGCAGCCATGTCTTCTTCTGCTCCTCGGTGCCGTATTCGAGGATGTAGTGCGGGACGATGCCGGAGTGCACGGAGATGCCGAGCGACAGGTCACCGGCGTAACCCTGGGCCTCGAACACGGCGAGGTCGTGGGCGAAGGTGCCGCCGCCTCCGCCGTACTTCTCGGGGATCGAGCAGCACAGCAGCCCGAGCTTGCCCGCCTCGAGCCACACCTCTCGGTCGATGCGATGCTGCGCGTCCCACTTCTCGTTGTGCGCGACCACCTCACGGTCGAAGAATCCGGCCGCGAGTTCGGACAGTGCCCGAACCTCGTCGTCGTGCCAGGTGGGGACGTACTTCTTCATCGAACAACCGCCTCGTCGAATCCGTGCCGTTACTAGATACCTATGCTAACGGTCCGAATTGCGAGCGTTCGTTCAGTCCCGCACGCAGAGGCAGAAGTGGTGCCCGACGGGATCCCGGTACACCCGGAACGTCGGATGGCTCTCGCCGCCTTCGACGAGCTCCGCGCCCGCCCCGAGCACCCAGCGTTCGGCGGCGTCCATGTCGTCGACAACGAAGTCGAGGTGCACTTTCACTCCTTCGGCGGGCCAGCGGACCGGCACGAAGTCGGGCGCGAGCTGGAATGCCAACCGCAGGTCCCCCGGCCCCTGCAGCACCGCCCAGTCGCCCTCCGAGCGCACCAGCTCCCATCCGAGAACCTCGCGATAGAAGCCGGCGAGCGCAGCCGGGTCCGGGCAGTCGAGGACGGTGTAGTCGACGTCGATCACGGGTCGCGTCATGAGGCGAGCGTAGGGGATCAGACCGGCGTCCCTGCTCGACTCGCCGTCACCACCTCCCCGATCCAGGGCAGCACCGCGTCACGAACCGTGACGGCTCGCGGCAACAGGCCGTTGGTGTGCAGCAGATCCGCCGCACGCTGCTGCTCGTCGAGGAACTCGTCGGTGACGGGACCGATGCCGAACGGTCGCCCGCGCAGCGCCTCCTCCCACCGATCGAGATCGGCTGTACCGCCGCGCCTTTCGGCGTCCTCGACGAGGAATCGCGCCGCCTCTCGGGGATTGGCGACGATCCAGGCGTCCGACTCCTGCAGTGCCGCGACGATCGCTTCCAACTCCGGGCGGTGATTCTCGGCGAAGTCGCGCCGCACGAACCACAGCGACGGGTGGCTGAACAGACCAGCCGTGTCGACGAGCGTGTGCACACGCGAGGCCGCCTCGACCCCTGCCAGGCCCGGGTAGGCGCCCACCCACGCGTCGAGTTCGCCGCGCTGCAGCGCCGCGCCGCCGTCGTTCACGTCGACGTCGACCGACTCGATGTCGGACCAGCCGAGCCCCGCCCGGTCGAGAGCGAGCAGGACGAGGGTGGTCTGCCACGATCCGTGCGCGACCCCGACCCGCTTGCCACGCAGATCCGCTGGGGTGCGGATGCCGGAGCCGTCGAGGCTCACCAGCCGACCGTTCTCGACACGAGGACCGGAGATCCCGACGTACGCGAGGTCGTGGCCCTGGCCGAGACCCGTGATCGGCGGGGTGAAACCGGTACCGATGAAGTCGTAGCCGGCGTCGGTGAACAGCCAGTCCGAATGCAGCGTCGGCAGCCCCGTCCGGGGATCGACCGGCGGCGGAGCGGGGAGTTCCCGCAGGTCCACCCATTCGACGTCCGGAAGGCGTCGTTCGAGCAGGCCGGTGTGGCGCAGCACGAAGAGGGAATTGTTGTTCGGGAAGTACCCGACTCGAATGGTCATGGAACGCTCCTGATCTGCCGGATCAGACGAGGCCGCGACGGCGGGCTTCGTCGAGGAGGCCGCTGCGGCCCCACTGCGCCACGAGGTTGGTCCTGTCGAAGTCGACGGTGCCGCCGACGAGTTCGCCGATG
The DNA here is from genome assembly GCF_005503035.1 of Rhodococcus sp. Q. Lineage (NCBI taxonomy): Bacteria > Bacillati > Actinomycetota > Actinomycetes > Mycobacteriales > Nocardiaceae > Rhodococcus > Rhodococcus sp. Q. The sequence continues at coordinate 16,765 of NZ_SCOY01000040.1, read as the reverse complement.
GCCTGGTACTGGGCCCCCTCCTCCAGCAGGACGACGAACTTCGCGAGTTCGAGGAGTCCTGCCCGGCCGATCACGTTGACGCCGCCGTTGGCTTCGAAGATCGCGACGAGGTCGGGGTCGTCGACGAGTCGGCCGAGGATGAAGTCTCCCGGGGCCTGGCTGCGGTCGATGTGCGGCGGGATGTCCCGCGAGAGGGTCAGGCGCTGCGAGGCCGCGTACTTGATCCGCAGCGTGCGGTGCGTCTGCGCCCATCCGCCCAGCCACGGCGTGTGCACGTGCACGATCGAGGTGATCTCCGGGTGGGCGCGGAACACCTTGGCGTACCCGGTGACGAATCCGGCGGACCCGCTGCCCGCCAGGACCTCGCCGTCGAACGTCGCGAGGATCGGCTTCGCGCTGCGATCGTCCGCCCACGGTCCCGGCTCGTTGAGCGCGACGGCCAACTCCTCGCCGGGCACTCGCTCGACGAAGTTGACGGTGCCGTTCGCCGAGACCGTTCCGGTCTCGCGGAACACATGGAACGCGGTGTCGGCGGCCCGACGGGCGTCGTCGACGAAGGCCTCGACAGCGGGGCTGACACGAATCTCGGTGCTGGTCATGATGATTCTCCTATCGTGCGGAAAGGGTGCGGACCGGGGTGGGCGTGGTGCCGCGCAGCAGCGGCAGCACCTCCTCGCCCACTCGGTACGCCTCTTCGAGGTGGGGGTTGCCGGCGAGGATGAACGCGTCCACACCGAGGTCGATCAGCTGGTCCAGCCGTTCGGCGACCTGTTCGTAGCTGCCGACGAGACCGAAGGCGGGCCCGCCGCGGATGAGGCTGAACCCGCACCACACGTTGGGCTGCACTTCGAGGTCGCGGTAGCCGGTGATCGTCTCCGGCACCCAGCCGGAGATCCTCGCGGCTCCGACGGAGTCGCCCTGCGCTGCTCGGTTGGCCGCGTCGCGGTCGACGAACGCCCACCCCTTCTCGATCTCTGCCCACGCCGCTTCCTCGGTGTGCCGGGCGACGATGTCGATCCGGACCGCGAACTTCGGTGTACGGCCGAGCTTCTCGGAGTGTGCCCGGACGCCGTCGAACTTGGCACGCAGGTCGGCGAACGGCTCGAGCCACGACAGGTAGTAGTCGGAGTGCCTGCCCGCGGCGGCGACGGCAGCGCCCGACGAACCGGAGAAGTACACCTCCGGAAAGGGCTGCCCGGCGAGCAGCGGCGGCAGCGCGGCTCCCTCGGTGGTGAAGAACCGTCCGTCGTAGTCGAACGGCTCACCGTCCCAGACCCCACGGAGGACGTCGAGAAACTCGGAGGTACGGGCGTAGCGGTCGTCGTGCGCCACCTTGTCGCCCCACCACAGCTGCGGCGCTCCGCCGCCACCGCTGATGATGTTGTAGACCAGGCGGCCACCGGTGGCGCGTTGCAGGCTGGCGGACATCCGGGCGGCCTGCAGCGGATGAAGGAACCCGGGCTGGAACGCGACCATGAAGCGGTAGGTGTCGCTCTCGCGGGCCAGCGCGGACGCGGTGGCCCACGGATCCTCGGTCACGGGAAACGACGGCAGCAGTCCCCCGACGAATCCCGCGGACTCCGACGCCTTCACCACCGCGGCCATGTGGTCGATGTAGCTGTAGCCGTCGAGCCTGCCACCGCGGATCGCGGGCGCGATGTTGCCCGGCCCGTGCCCGCCCGCATGCCCGCGGTTGTAGCGGCGTGGGGTGCGGAGCGACGCGTGGTCGCCCTCCATCCCGATGCGCCAGTAGAAGTCGGTGGTCATGCGCTGATCTCCGTCCCGGTGAGAGTGCGGCCGGCGGGGTCGACCAGGTGCAGGAGGTGTTCGCCGGCGCGGTGCAGTTCCTCGATGTGCGGATGCCCGGTGAGCTCGACCACCTCGAATCCCCGTGCCCGATAGTCCGAGAGTGCCTGCGCCACCTGGTCGTAGCTGCCGACCAGACCCGTCGATCGGCCGTAGCCGATGCGGTCGAATCCCGACCACCGGCCGCCACCGAGCGCGTGCGCCCGAACCTCGGCCTCATCGGCATCGGGATTCACCTCGCGCCACTGCCGCAGAACGCGCGCCCACGCTTCGTCCTCGGTTTCACGAGCGATGACGGGCAGCGCGAGACCGGTCCGGACCGTGCGTCCGTGGCCGCTCGCCGCTTCTCGCAGCGATGCCGCCGCGGCGTCGACACCGTCGACGGTCTCGTCGAACACGTGGACGTCGCCGTGTTCGGCCGACAATGCGAGCGCCTCCGCCGAATCGCCCGACAGATACACGGTGGGGAACGGCAGCCCGGACAGAATCCCGCGGAAGCCGCCGTCGATCACGTCGTAGTAGTCACCGGCGAACTCGAATCCGGTGCCGCCGAATCGCCCGGGCAGCACCTGGTCCTCGTTCCACACGCCCCGTGCGACGGTGAGGAATTCGGCGGCGCGCCGGTAGCGGTCGGCGCCGGCGACCCGGTCACCGCGAGCGGCCGCGTCGGCGTCGTCGGTATCGACGCGCAGGCGCCAGTCCAGCCGACCGTTCGACAGCCGCTGCAGCGTCGCGGACAGCTTCGCCGCGTACACCGGGGTCCCGAACGCCGGATGGAACTCCACACCCACCCGGAGATGCCGGGTCCGACGCAGAGCCGATCCCGCAACCACCCACGACTCCTCGCCCTGGGGGTCGTAGGGGACGACGACGCCGTCCAGACCGGACAGCTCCGCGGCGAACACGACCTGGTCGAGGAAGTCGAAACCATCGCGACGCGTGGACACGGAGCCGACGTGTCTGCCGTCGCCGCGAACCGGCAGCTCCCACAGGAACTCGGTCACGATGCCACCTTCCGTTCGGCGGCGAGCAGTGCGCTCGCCTGCTGCAGTGGTTCCGGCACCACCCACGACGCGAGGTCGAAGTCGGTGGCGAGGAAGCCGTGGGTGTAGAGGAACTGCTTCTGGACGTCGAGGAGTTCGAGTCGCTCCTCGGAGAGCGTGGGATGCAGTCCGCGATGGAAGTCGTCGCCGTATGCCGCTTCCACTCCCTGCGCGCCGGAGAAGGTTTCGCGGGCGAGCACGGTGCGGACCTCGTCGAGGTTGCCGGCCGCCCAGTCCGCGGCGCGCAACGTCTGCGCGAGGAAGCCGACGACCACGTCGGGCCGAGTCTCGAGGAGGTCGGCGTGCACCGTGATCGGGCGTGGGGTTCCGTTGTTGACCCGCAGCCGCTTCGAGTCGGTGGCGTCGAGGTCCACGGCGACGCGCAGCCCGTGCTCGCGGGCGACCTCCTGGGCACGGGCGCCCTTGACGTAGATCGCGTCCACGTCGCCGGCGAGCAACTCCTCCACACCCCACGTGGTGACCCGACGATCGGACCGGGCGTCGTTGCGTACCTGAGGGTCTCGCTCGACTCCGATCTCGACCGGACGGACGTCGGCCAGGGTCAGCCCACCGAGACGCAGCGCGCTCGCGAACCCGTGCAACGCCATCGCCCGCGGGAAGCTGCGGGCCCGGTCCTGCGCCCAGGCCGGGACCGCGATCCGCAGCCCCGCCAGGTCACCGGGCCCCGAGACCTCCGAGTCGGGTGCCACGAGAACGGCCTGCGCCTCATCGATCCAGGTCAGGCCGATCAGCCTGGTCGGTGAGTCCTCGGCGCGTGCGGCGAGCGCGGGCACGTTGCCGCCTTCGCGGATCAGGCCGAGGAGCCGGTGGTCGAAGTGTCGCGGAGCGAGCTCGGGGCCGGCGTCCTGCAGCACCCCCAGGCCCAGCCCGGCGTCGGCCGCGGTCTCCCCCAGCCAGCCGAGGCTGTGCGCCAGGCCGCTCGCGGTGGGCACCGGGCAGCGGGTGTACCAGAGGGTGTCGAGTTCGGTGTCGGCTGCGGCAGTCATCTCGTGCTCCTAGGTGTTCCGGCGGAGGTCGATCGGGGGGATGGTGCAACGGTGGAAGTGGTACGCCCGACGCCCAACTCGGCCAGGAAGGCCGCGCGATACCGCAGGGACTCGGGGTCGGTGCGGTCGCGTGGTCGTGCGAGGTCGACGTCGGTGTCGACGGCGAACCGACCCTCGTCGAGGATCAGGACCCGGTCTGCCAGCCGGACCGCCTCGTCGACGTCGTGGGTGACCAGCAGCACCGCCGGGCGGTGCCGCGCGACGAGGTCGCCCACCAGGTCCTGCATCTGCAGCCTGGTCAGCGCGTCCAACGCCGCGAACGGTTCGTCGAGCAGCAGCAGTTCGGGTTCCCGGACCAGGGCCCGGGCGAGCGCGACGCGCTGCGCCTCGCCGCCGGAGAGCGTCGCCGGCCACTGCCGGGTCTTGCCGTCGAGGTTCACCTCGGCGAGCGCCTGCCTCGCGCGTTCCCGGTTCCCCGCCGTGCGCGGCTGTCCGACGGTCACGTTTCCCAGCACCCGCTTGGACGGGATCAGCCGGGGTTCCTGATAGACGGTGGTGCGGCGCGGCGGAACGAGAACCGTTCCACTGTCCGGCTTCTCGAGACCGGTGAGGAGTCGGAGCAGAGTCGTCTTCCCGGTACCCGACGGGCCGAGCAGCACGACGAACTCGCCACGACGGATCTCGAGGTCGACGTCGTCCAGTACCACCTTGTCACCGAACGTCTTGCGCAGACCGGTGATCGACACGGCGACCGGCTGACCGGCGCGGCGGTCGTCAGCGGTCGTCGGCGACGGTGCGCGAAGGTCGAGCGGGGGAAGGGGGGCCTCGAGGCTCATCGGATCGCCACCTGTGAGCGCCACGGCATCGCGAACCGCTCCACGATGCGCACCACTCCGTCGAACACCAACCCGAGCAATGCGTACAGGACCACACACAGCACCATGTAGTCGGTGCGGTTGTACTCCTGCGCGAGCGTGACGAGGTACCCGATGCCCTCCCTGGTGCCGACCTGCTCGGCGGCGATCAGTCCGGTGATGGAGATGGACAGGCAGATCCGCAGTGCCATCAGCACCCCGGGCAGGGCGGCAGGCAGAATCGCCTCGAAGACCAACCTCGGCCCGCGGAGACCGAAACTCTGTGCCGCCTCCACCATCTTGCGGTCGACGTTGCGCACCCCGAGGTAGGTGTACGCGTACATCGGACCGACCGTGGCGACGGTGATGAGGAGCACCTTGAACGTCTCGTCGATACCGAACCATGCGATGAACAGTGGGACCAGGGCCAGGAACGGGATCGCCCGGTTGATCTGCATGGTGGAGTCGATCAGTTCCTCGCCGAGGCTCGACAGTCCGGACAGCACACCCAGTACCAGCCCGATCACGACGCCGAAGAGCACACCGAGCGCAGCCCGCTTGAACGACGCGAGCGAGAAGTCGACGAGCTGCCCGGTCTGGTAGAGCTCGGTGAACGCGGTCCACACCTTCGGCGGTCCCGCAAGGATCTCCTCGGGGATCGCACCTGTGGCCGAACCGATCCACCAGGCGGCGACGATCAGCGCAGGCACCAGGAAGCGCAGCGGCACCGACACCCAGCGCGGCCGGGCGCGACCGGACCTGTGCCGGGGTACTTCGAGGTCGAGCCGACCGGGAACGGCGCGCTCGTCCTCGCCCGTCGCCCGGGAGGTCGTCAGGATCGCCATCTCAGCTTCCCGCAGTGGGTGCGGACTGGTTCTGCGCGGACGGATGCTGCGCCACCTTCTCCTGCAGCGGGTAGAAGACGTCCGCCGCCGTGACCTGCCTGGTGATCACCCCGTTCTGGAAGAACAGGTCCGCAACCTCCTGCAGATCCGCGGCGTCCGCCTCGGTCGGGTAGTGCGGAACCGATGCCTGCCTGCCGAGATCGACCGCGCGAGCCAGCCGGTCACCGGACAGCGCGCGCGGGCCGGCCTTCTCGAAGACGTTCTGGAAGTCCTCGGGATTGCTCCGCTGACGTTCGGTCAGCTTCTGCAGCGTCTCCAGGTACTTCGCCGCGACGTCGGGCCGCTGCTCCAGCACCTCGGTGCGGAAGGCGACGATCGTGTTGTCCGTCGACTCGATGCTCGCCTCGGTCGCGATCTCGATGCCGCCACGGGCCTTCGCCTCCTGGTACGGATCGTTGAACGAGGCCCACGCGTCGACCTGACCGGTCGAGAACGCGGAGGCCGCGTCCGATGGCTGCAGCGGCACGCGTTCGACCTGATCGAACGGAATCCCCGCCTGCCGCAGCGCTTTCAGGGTGATGTACTCCCCCTTGCCCGCGGGGTTGACGGCGATGCGCTTCCCGATCAGGTCCTTGACCTGCGTGACCCCCGAGTCCGGTGAGGCGAGAATGCCTGCCTGGCTCTGGTCGACGGGATCGGCGACCGCGATGATCCGCACACCGACGTCCTTCGAGAGGGCACCGACGACCGGGCTGTAGGCGCCGCCGGAGACGTCGAGCTGACCGGCGTTGAACAGCTTGAGGTTCGCGCTGAACGCGGGCGGTGCGTTCACCCATTCGATCTTCGCGCCGAGCGGGGCGAGCGCCTCGTCGAACGTGCCGTCCCGCTTGGCGACGGCGAGCGGTCCCGCATTGCCGACGTCGGTGACCTTGAGGACGAAGGTGGGTTCGCCGCCAGGTGCGGCCTCGTTCGCGTCGCCTCCCCCGGATCCACACGCGGCGACCAGCGCGACGACGGGAAGTATCGCGAGCGCGGCGCGCGCCCTGGGCAGTCGGCGGAGGGGAGGCATCGACTTCTGCTCCTGTTCGAAGTGGTGACGGTTCGGTGTTCACGAAGCTAGGGGCCCACCTCGTGCTCGCCCACCCATACCTTTCCTCTGATTGGAAAGGTTGACGCGATCAACAAAACTGTGCATTCAGGGCTTTCACGCCTCACCCACGGAAATAACGCCGAGGTCGCCGGGGCCCCGTCGCCTGATCGACGACCGAAGCGAACCGCACTTTCCGCTATGCGGAATGCGTGACGGGTCCGAGGCCGTGCTGCGTGCTAGCGTCGCCGCGTGGTTCCCACCCCCCGACCGAGCGGCCAACTTCAATCCGTCTCACGTGCACTGTCGGTACTCGGCTGCTTCCGCGGCGGCGAGGACCTCGGCGTGTCCGAGATCGCGCGCCGCCAGGGGCTGGCGGTGAGCACGACGCATCGACTGCTCACCGCCCTCGTCGACGCCGGCTTCCTCGACAAGATCGACGAGTCCAGCCGCTATCGGCTGGGCGGCGCCCTGGCCGAATACGGTCAGATCGCCTACCGGCAGCACCGCATCCACCTCGCCGAGCCACACCTCGAGGAACTCGCGATGATCACCGGAGCGAGCGCGTCGATCGCGACGCGCCACGGAAACGACGCCGTCCTGCTGGGAACGAGCCGGTGGCGCGAGGCCGAGGGCCACGACCTGCAGGGTCTCCGACTGCCGCTGCACGCCAGCGCTCTGGGCAAGGCACTTCTGGCCTGGTCCCCCACCACCGAGGACGAACTGACCCGGCTGCCGTACGGAAGTGGCACGGCGCGGTCGATCGCCGGACCTGTGGAATTGGGCAAAGAGCTGGCGCTGGCCCGGGAACGTGGATATGCCTTCAACGACGAGGAACTCGAGAAGGGATTTCGGACCATCGGCACGCCCATCGGCGGCGAGTCCGGACGGGTCCGATTCGCACTCGGACTTCGCGGCCCCGTCGACCTGATGATCGACGAACGGATTCCGTTCTTCGTCGACATCGCCAAGGTCACGGCCCGCGACATCGCCGCGGTCCTGGCCTGACCCCACCACCTATCCTGGCGGCATGAGCAACTTCGACGATGCCGTGATCGCCGCCGTCACCGGCCACATGAACGGCGACCACGCCGCCGACAACCTCGCCATCGTGCGCGCCTTCGCCGAACCGGCGGCCACGGCCGCGCGGATGACGGGCCTCGACACCGAGGCAGGCGAATGGGCGGCGACCGTCGACGGCGCCGAGCGGACCGTCCGCGTGCCGTGGCCCGGGCAGGTCACCGACCGCGCGTCGATCCGCACCGAGGTGGTCGCGCTGTACCACGCGGCATGCGAACGCCTCGGCGTAGAACCCGCCGGGCACTGACAGCCGGAGGAAAACCAGTCGCGGACCCCCGCCCGGGCCGCTAGCGTCGAATCATGTCCCCTCCGTCCTGAAAGAGCTCAGACATGACCACGGCGACCACGACGCGCCGCCTGACGCCGTTCCTACTCGTCAATCTCGCGACTCTGTTGTCGGCGACAGGCAACGGCATCACCATCGTGGCGCTGCCGTGGCTCGTCCTGCAGCAGACCGGCCGCGCCACCGACGCGGCGATCGTCGCGGGCGCGGCGACGCTCCCCCTGCTGCTGTCGTCGCTGTTCTCGGGCACCGTCGTCGACCGGTTCGGGCGCAAACCCACCTCGTTGGTCTCCGACCTCCTGTCGGCGCTGTCGGTGGCCCTGATTCCGATATCCGCCGCCACGGTGGGGTTGTCGATCCCGTTGATCGCCGCCCTCGCGGCACTCGGCGCCGCCTTCGATCCGGCCGGAATCTCGGCCCGTGAGGCGATGCTTCCTGCCGCGACGAAAGCGGCGGGCTGGCGGCTGGACCGCGCCAACAGCGTGTACGAGGCGAACTACAACGTCGCGTACCTGATCGGTCCCGGTGTCGGCGGCGTCCTCATCGCGATGGTCGGCCCGGTGAACACGCTGTGGGTCACCGCCGTGTGCTTCGGCGGGTCGCTCGCGACGATCGCCTTCCTCCATCTCGACGGCGCAGGCGTTCCGGACCACGACACCCGCCCGAGGTCGATGTGGTCGGGCACCCTCGAAGGCCTGAAGTTCGTGTGGCGCAACAGGTTGCTGCGCACCCTCGCACTGGTGGACATGGCGCTCGTCGCCCTGTACATGCCCGTCGAAAGCGTCCTGTTCCCGGTGCATTTCACGGAACTCGGACAGCCCGCCCAACTCGGGTGGGTACTGATGGCAATGAGCATCGGAGGCGTCGCCGGAGCGCTCGCCTACGGCTCCCTCGCGGTGCGGGTGAGCCGGCGGACGATGATGCTCGTCGCGGTCGCCGTCCTCGGATTGTGCATGGTGGGGATGGCGTTCCTGCCGCCCCTGTGGGTGACGCTGACACTGGCGGTGGTGATCGGACTGGTCTACGGACCGGTCGGACCGATCGCGAACTACGCCATGCAGACGCGGAGCCCCGAACACATGCGCGGTCGCGTCGTCGGGGTCATGACGTCCACGGCGTACGCGGCCGGTCCCCTCGGATACCTGCTCGCCGGACCGATGATCGACGCCGTCGGCCTGCGCGCGACGTTCTTCGCGCTCGCCCTCCCGGTCTGCGTGCTCGCTCTCGTCTGCGTTGCGCTGCCGTCACTGCGTCAGTTGGACGACTGATGATGGGGGTCAGCTGAACCCCATCACCTCGTCGCCCCACGCCGACCGCAACTCACGGTCGGGATCCGGAACCATCGCGTCGGTCTTGTCGATGAGCAGCGTCGAGCGTGTCTCCGCCGTGTACGGAGCCCAGTGCTTCGACGCGTCCAACGCGGCAGGCACACCGTGCCACGCGAAGGCCAGCCAGCGCCGCTGCACCCGCCCGGCCACCTCGACCGCCGCCTTCCTGCCGCCGAGCCAGAACGTCGGATCGACGTTCAACGTCCCGAAATTGCCGAACACATAGGGCAGTTCGGTTGCGTGACTCGCCCCGACGCGAGCCGCCCGCAGCATCGGTGTCGCGTGGTCGAAGCGGTACACCCACGTCGGCGAGTGCTGCGAATGCGCGTCGGCGATCCACAAGCACGGCATCCGGAATGCCGCATCCCTCGACACCGCCATCGCGCCGGTCGACTTCTCGAAATCGGGATACGCCGCGATGATGTCCGCGACCTTCGTGGGAGACAGATTCGGGTGGTCGGATGCGATCGCCGTGAACATCTGGTTCACGGTGCCCGCCGTGACCGGCATGATCGGCGACTTCGTCAGCCGGAAGATGGACGCCTCGTCCTTGTTGGTCCCGATGATGAGCGGAATCCGATGTGACAACCCCTTCTGGAACGCCGCGACCGGATACTTCGGCACCAGGTCACGGTCCACCACCGGCGCCATCGCGAGTGTCCCGGGTACCGTCTCCACGATCTCGGACAGGAGCCGGTCACCCACCGCGGTCAGTTCCTCGAACGGCATCTCGCGCAACCGCTCGGCGTCGCCGTTCCCGACACCCGCCAGTTCGGCGAACCTCGACGCGACCGCGGCCGCCCGCTCCGCCCCGTACACCGACGTCGCGGGTGAACTCTGCGCGATCGCGCGATGGAACAGCCCCTCGGCACGCGGAACCGTCATCAACGTCGTGATCGACGCCGCGCCCGACGACTCCCCGAACACCGTCACATTGCCCGGATCGCCGCCGAAAGCCGCGATGTTGTCGCGGACCCACTCCAGCGCTGCGATCTGGTCCCGCAAGCCGACATTCGACTCGAAGCCCTCGCCCAACGTGGACAGGTCGATGAATCCGAACACCCCGAGCCGGTAGTTGACGGTGACCACGACCAGGTCACCGACCTCGGCGAGATGTGTGCCGTCGTACACGGACTGCGACGACGCGCCGACGCAGTAGGCGCCTCCGTGAATCCACACCATCACCGGTCGCGGCTCACCGCCCGGTCGCGGGGCCCAGACGTTGAGCGACAGGCAGTCCTCGTCCTGGACCATCGCCGGATCCATCGGCACCTGCATCGCCTTCGCCTGCGGGGCGATGGGACCGAAGTCGACGCAGTCGCGCTCACCCTCCCACGCGGGCACAGGCAGTGCGCTCCGGAAGCGCCGCGCCTTCCCCGCCGAGGCGTACGGGACGCCCTTCCACACGTACACCCCACCCGCCGGGTGTCCGCGCAGGTCACCACCCGTCACACGGACAGTGACGGCGTCACTCGAGCTCACGGTCGCGTCCTCGTCGATCTGCACGGCAGCCTCCCTTTCGGCCCGCGATCACCTCGTTCGCCAACGTACCAATCGGGGCGGGGCGCGCGGGGACGCTCGCGGTGTCTCCCGGTGATCGGGATCGAACACGCACGCACGCGGCGGATGCTGTGCAATCGCAGACATGACCGCCGTCCGTACCCCAGGCCCCCTCCTCACCGGCCGGCGTGCCGTCGTCACGGGGGGTGCACGCGGAATCGGGGCGGGGATCGCGAGCGCGTTCGCAGCGCACGGCGCGACCGTGCTCGTCGTCGACGTCGAACCCGGTCCTGACCTGGACTTCGACCGCACCGCCGGTGGCAGCATCGAATCGATCACGGCAGATGTGTGTGCGGCGCCGGTCCATCCCGCGCTGGCCGCACACGGCGCGGACGTCCTGGTCAACAACGTCGGGCACTTCGTGCGCGCGCCCAGGCCGTTCGTCGACGACACCGACGACCAGTGGGCGGCACTGCACGAGGTGAATCTGGGCCACATCCTGCGCCTGACGCACGCCCTCTTGCCCGGACTGACCGAGCGAGGCGGCTCGATCGTCAACCTCACCACCGTCGAGGCCCATCGGGCGATACCCGGCCACAGCGTCTACTCCGCCTACAAGGCGGCGCTGATGCAGTTCACGCGGTCACTCTCCGCCGAGGTGGGGCCGGCAGGCGTCCGGGTGAACGCCATCGCTCCCGACCTGATCGAGACGCCACAGGTTCCGTATGCGGATCTGGTGCCCGAAGAGGAACGCGCGTCGTGGCCCCGCTGGTCGCCGCTCGGCGGGCCCGGCACGCCCGACGACGTCGCGGGCGCCGCCCTGTTCCTCGCCTCCGACCTCTCCCGCTTCGTCACCGGCACCACCGTCCACGTCGACGGCGGAACCCACGGCTCCGGTGGCTGGGTGCCCCGCGCGACAGGCGGCTGGACCAACCGACCCCGCAACCCCTGAAAGGAGCACTCGCGTGCCCACCCTGAGCCTCAATGTTCCCAACTTCGGCACCCTCCTCGCCGCGGACCGATTCGGGCACCTGCTCGACATCTGCAGTGCCGCAGACGATGCCGGCGTGGATCGACTGCTGATGACCGATCACGTGGTGATGGGACCGGACACCGACGCGTACACGTGGGGGCCGTTCCCGACCGACCCCGACGCGGCGTGGCTCGAGCCGATGACCGTCCTCGCGATGGTCGCCGGACGGACACGGCGGATCCGACTCGGCACCGGAATCGTCATCGCGGCGCTCCGCGGTGGAGCGACGCTCGCGAAGACCGCCGCGACCCTCGACCTCCTGTCGAACGGACGCCTCGACCTCGGCGTCGGGACCGGTTGGCAAGCCAAGGAGTACGAGGCGGTCGGACTCGACTTCACGCGGCGCGGCCCGCTGCTCGACGACACACTCGCCGTGTGCCGAGCCCTGTGGGACGGAGCCCCCGCCGCCGTCGACCGGCCCGGCATCACGTTCGACGACGTGTACTGCTCACCGCGTCCCGCCCCCGATCGACGCATCCCGATCTGGGTGTCCGGCACGCTGTCGCGACCCGTGGTCCGCCGGCTCGTGACCTGGGGTGACGGATGGATCCCCATCATGGGCGCCACGAACGACGACCTCGCAGCCGGAATCGACCAGCTGCACAAGGCATTCGCCGAGGCCGGACGTGATCCCGCAGAGCTGCAGACTCGCGGGCGGCTGTCCGTCGCCCGGACCGCAGGCGGCGACGTCGACCTCGACGAGACGGTCGCGAACGCGGTCGCTCAGACGGAACTCGGCGTCACCGATGTCGTGGTGGCGCTGCAGGCCCTCGACCCCGATCCCGATGTCGCGGCGGCCATCCTCCCCGAGCTCGTGCGCACCTTCCGCGCCGCGTTCGCCTGAGCCGACACCCGAGCGTTCGGCGGTCGGCGCAGTGCGTGAGAACCGACGACCGAAGCCTCACGGTCGGCGTCCTACGATGGCACGCATGCGCGCCACCGGACCTCGCCTGCTGCTGACCATGCTCTGCTTCGCGTCGACCGCGGCGTGCTCCAACGCGGTCGACGGCGACGCGAGTCCCGCTCCACGGCAGGCGACGACGACACAGGCGACGACCACGCCCCGTCCCGCGCCGACCAGCCGAACGACAACCCCGGTCACCACCACCCCGGCGCCGGCTGCCCAGGTCGCCGAGTACATGGGCGCCGACAACGGCTCGTACTACTTCACCAGTCCCAGTACGAAATTCGAATGCGCAGTCGTGACCGCGCCCGATCCGGTCGCCGGATGTCACGGAGCACTCCCGGCGAACGCACCGACGGTGCCGGCGGCGGGCGGTGCGGGTCGAGTCGCGCCGAACGCGATCCGTGTGACCGATTCCGGTGCTGGCGAATTCGCCAGCACCGGAGACCCGGCATTCCACCGATTCGACGCCCCCGCGAAGGCGCTGCCCTACGGCTCGCCACTGCGAGTACAGGGATTCACGTGCACCGTCGACGAAACGACCGGCGTGACCTGCGCCAGCTCCGCGGGGCACGGCTTCACGGTGTCGGACAACGCCTATCGGTTGTGGTGAGCGCGCCCGGTTCCGCGTGACATCACTCGACTAGCCGTAGAGGGCGTCGATCTCGTCGCGGTAGCGCTCGGAGACGACGTTCCGTTTGATCTTGAGGGTGGCGGTGAGCGCGCCGTTCTCCTCCGTCAGATCGTGATCGAGAATCTCGAACTTCTTGATCGCCTCGGCATGAGACACGAGCCTGTTCGCATCGTCGATCACGGCCTGGATCGCCGCACGGAGGTCCGCATCGCCGCGTAGCTCGGACACGGTGGCGTCGGCGTCCTTGCCGTTCGCGGCCCGCCACCGGGTGAACGCGTCGGGGTCCACCGTCACCAGAGCACCGATGAACGGTTTGCCGTCACCGACGACCACCGCCTGCGACACCAGTTCGTGGGATCGCATCAGGTCCTCGAGCGGTCCGGGCGACACGTTCTTGCCTCCGGCGGTGATGAGGAGGTCCTTCTTGCGGCCGGTGATCGTGAGATAGCCGTCCTCATCGAGGGAGCCGAGGTCGCCGGTGCGGAACCACGGCCCGTCGAACACGGCTTCGGTTGCGGCGTCGTTCTTCCAGTAGCCGCCGAATACCACACCGCCGCTGAGCTCGATCTCGCCGTCGGCGGCGATCCGGACTGCATTGCCGCCGAGAGGCTGCCCGACGCTACCGATGCGTTGCGCGCCCGGGACATTCACACAGTGCGCCGCGGTGGACTCGGTCAATCCGTAGCCCTCGTAGACGGGAACGCCGACGCCGCGGAAGAAATGTCCGAGTCGAGGCATGAGCGCCCCGCCCCCGGAGATCGCCCACCAGCACTCGCCACCGAGGACCGACCGCAGCTTCGAGTAGACGAGCTTGTCCGCGACGAAATGCTTGACGCGCAGGGTGATCGACAGCCGACCGGAGTCGAGTGCCTCGCTGTAGGAAACGGCGGTGGCCTCGGCGAAGTCGAACACCCGCTTCTTGAAGGCGCCACCGGCAGACGCCTGCTGCGCCGCGGCGTCCCGTACCTTCTCGAACACCCGCGGCACACCGAGGATCACATTCGGTCGGTACCGCCCGAACTGACCGACAATGGTGCCGAAGTCGGACCAGTGCGCCTGCGCCCCACCCGCTTCGAACATCGCCAGCGACACCGCGCGCGCAAGGACGTGCGCGAGGGGCAGGAACGTGAGCATCCGGTTCCCCGGCTGCGCCACCTCACCGATGCTCGCCGCGAGGATTCCACGTACCTCCGACAGGAAGTTCCGGTGCGTCAGCTCGCACCCCTTCGGACGTCCCGTCGTCCCGGACGTGTAGACGAGCGATGCCAGGTCGTCGGCCCGCAACGCACTCATCCGCTGCTCGACGGCAGCGTCGTCCAGGTCGGTGCCCGACGCCAGCAGTGTGTCGATCGCCGCGTCGTCGATCTGCAGCACCCGAACGCCCGTCGACTCGAAAGACCCAACCTGGGAGGGCTTTTCGACGATCGCGACATTGGCCCCGGAATCGTCGACGATCCAGCGCACCTGATCCGCGGACGACGAGTCGTACACCGGAACCGATACCGCACCGACAGCCCAGATCGCGAAGTCCAGCAACGTCCACTCGAAACGGGTGGAGGACATCAGGATCACCCTGTCACCCGACTGAACGCCGCCCTGGATCAGGCCCTTCGCAACACCCGTGACCAAGTCCGCGAACTCGGCCGCCGTGACATCCACCCACACGTCGCCGTCAGGACGAGAGAACAGCACCAGATCCGGCGTCTGCTGCGCGTGACGATAGACGGTGCGGACGATCGCATCGTCGTCGCCGATGGTGAAGTTGGGCGCGGTCGCGTACTCACGCATTCGGGTCGCCTCCACTGGTGTCGGTGTCGGAAATCGGTTCGGTCGCACTGAATCTGCGCAACAGTTGAGCAAAGGTGTCGACGTCCTCGCTCGGCCAGCTTCGGACGCGGTCGGCGACCTCGGCCTGCCTGCTCCGGTCCGCGCGCTCGAGCATTCGCGCGCCGGCGTCGGTCAGGGTGAGCGGGTGTCCGTTGCGAACCGGCCCGATCTCCGCCTTCACCCAGCCGCTGTCGACGCACGTCTTGATCTGCCTGGACACCGTGGAGCGGTGTACCCCGAACGCGTCCGCGATCTGCGTCGCCCGGCACCCGGGGTTGCGTTCGATGTACGAGAGGACGGAATGCAGAGCGAAACTCGGGGCCGCCGCGTCCACTCGATCGCCCGTCACCAGCTGCCGGACCAGGTGCACGAGCTCCTCGTGCACCTGCGCCACGGAACCACGGTGTTGCATACCGCAACTATATCCGCGCACAACTCGGATGGATACCCCGGGTAGCGAAATCCTGACGGCCTCGAGCCGGCCCCCTCAGAGTGCGAACTCCGTGTACCCACCGACCGACGTGAATCCGATCCGCGCGTACACCGATGCTCCCTCGGCGCTGGCCTGCAGCACCGCGGTCGTGAGACCGGACTGACGGGAACGATCCAGTGCATGAAGCGTCACCGCGGTCCCGTAGCCGCGCCGGCGGGCGTCGTCGAGCGTCACGACGCCGTACAGTCCGACAACGCCGTCGCTCACATGGATCTCCGCGCCGCTGACCGGCCGATCCCCCACATACCCGACGACGAACGTACTGGCACATCTCGCAGACAGCACCGCGGACGAGACACCGGCGAAGTACTGCGGCACCGTCACCGACGGTGGCGTCCAGTTCGCGGCCATCAGCGAGGCATAGTCGCGCAGACCCGCCTCGTCCGTCACCGTCTCGACCCGCAGTTCGCCAGGGCTCGAGAGCGCCGGAACCTCCGACAAGGCGGCCACCATGGCGATCTCGGATTCGTGCTCACTCCAGCCGTGCATTCTCAGTGAGTCCGGTAGATCGGCCGGCGTCGACGCGGGCCCCACCCACCACGAGAAGGGGAGCCCCGACTCTCGAACGAGAGCCGTCGTCTCCGCGACTCGGTCGGATGCGCGTTCCGCCGAGAACCGTGCTCGACACACGAGATTGAAAGTGTCATCGCCGAGTCCGCTGTCCGCAACGACGACATCGTCCATGGCGTGCACCCGTGCGCTCGGAAGCGCGGAATGAATGTGAGTTGCGTGAGAGGCGAGATTCGCGTCCATTGCCTGCAGAATTCGGTACACGCCGCGATCGTACGGCGGACTGACCGCCGGGCCTCCAGCCCGAGCCCAGCGTCGGATGTTCGCATACCTTGTGGTGCGTCAGCACCCCTGTTGTGCGCGCAATCCCCGTGCGAACACCACACAACCCCTGCGCAGACGAGTTGCGGAGAGAAAAGGAAAAGGCCCCTGAAACGCCGAAAACCCCGGAACCAGAAAACTCTGGTTCCGGGGTCCCCGGGATGTTATGTACGGCGGTGTCCTACTCTCCCACACCCTGTCGAGTGCAGT